>NZ_JBSWYJ010000010.1:0-161250 GCF_056161045.1 Flammeovirga sp. AWQ4_249 | reverse complement strand
TAATCAATTTTTAATTATATTTGGAGATAGAGTCAAGTTCTAAAACTTAACCCTATCCAAAAAGAACTTACACACTTTACAGGAAAGTGTCTTCAAGATTAATCAATGACAGCCTCCCTAAATAAATAAAGCCCTTGAAATCTGTTTTTCAAGGGCTTTATTTATAATTTGAAAGTTATTTCACACCATCAAATTCATTTTCTAACTTAATTTCTTCATAATTAGTTAGCTTTTCAGTTGAGGCTGAATAAATCATTTTACCAGTGATATCATAAAACTTTAGAGTACATGATACTTCACCTTTAACTACTTCCTTATATAGAATTTGAAGTCTTCTAAAAGGACCATAATCGATATTATATCTAACAATACTCGTTTTCTTAGTAGGAGTTAGAGATTTAAATTTAATATTATATTCTTCAGAGCGATTTAGATCCTCTGTATAAAATCTCAAATTATTATTATCAATAACAATATAATATGCATTTCGTAATGCTCTTAACTCTATTGATTGATCAAATTTCAAAGTAGGTTCCTTTAATATAAACTCAGGAGAAGATAAATCATAAGACAAACTATCTTGAGCTTGAAGGTTAGAAACACTTGTGAGTAGCAATAAAGTAAATGTAAAGTAAAGAATATATTTCATAAAAGATATTTCTAGTTTTCAAACCAAATTAACGATTGAATATTAATTAAGTTGTTTTGAATGGAGGTAAAATTAAGGTTTAACCAATTATTGATATTTTCTAATTAGATTATATAAAAAAAGGTCAAGCCTTTTACGGACTTGACCTTTTTGATTGATAGTGCTTCAATTAAAAATCACGAAGTTTTTTATTTGCAGCATAGTTTACTTTCAATGCGTTTGCATCTCTTAATTTCTGACGAACGTCAGAGATGATACCCATTTTAGCATCTCTATCAATTTTAAGTGACATAGTGATTTTATCACCATCTTCACCTAATTTGTCTTTTTCTTGAATCACGTGCTGAACAATTTGTTCTGGATCGATTAATACATCGTTCACTTGGATACGTGCTTCTGTGCCATACTTTCTTGTATCACTAGGCTCACCTATATAGATGTAAGACACTAATGATTTCTTTTCAAGCTTAGTCAACTCAGATGCCTGAGGTAACGAGTTCTTTACTAAAAGCTCCGACTCACGGAAAGTCGTTGCAATCATAAAGAAGAATAATAGCATGAAAATAATATCTGGCAAGGCCGAAGTAGGAATATCCTGCTTCGTTTTTGTTTTTTTCTTAAACGATGCCATAAGGTCAAAGTATTTTAATAAACGCCACCATGAATGATGGCGTTTGTTAGACCAATTATTTTATTTCAGAAGGCTCAGCATCCGATACTTTGTAAGGGATTGCTTTTCTTGCTTTATCAATCTTTTCCTTCTGTGCTGGATTCTCTTTATCCAATGCTTGGAAATCTTCTAAAGGCATTTTCAAATACATGGCACGCATTTCAGCATAAGCAAGTTTTAACTCGTCGATTACGCTAATGTACATCTCATAAGAAGTACCACGGTCCGTTTTCAATGAAACAATTGCCTTTGCTGGTGATTCAGATGACTTAGGATCCTTTCCATTGTTAAGAACAAATTCCTTAACCATTTTACGGAGCTTAGGTAGGTCAACAGCTTCTTCTTGTGCTAACATCATATCTTGTGAGTTTACAAGGATATTAAACACGTTACGCTCTTTAACCTTTACATCTACCTCATCAGCCTTTGGAGGTAACATTACTGTCACACCTTTATCAGATGCAATAGTTGTCGCCACCAAGAAGAAGATAAGCAATAGGAAGGCGATATCCGCCATTGCTCCACCATTAATCTCTGGTGCGTCTTTTTTCTTCTTCTTTAACATAACTATCCGATAGATTTAACTAGTCTTTGAACAACATCTAACACTACCGCAATACCTGCGATAATGAACAAGTAATATGTCATGTTAAGAACACCACCAATTTGTTTTGATAGTTCCTCATTCATTCCAAAATTACTTACTTCTCTTGCTGTCACAGAGCTATCAGCCATCGTATAACCAATAAAATACAATACTACTAGACCAGCAATTGTAGCTAATACAATAATGCCTGACTTAGGGTCAGTAAGGATCGACATTAAGAAACCGATCACTGTTGCAACTAATGCAATTACTACTAATACACCAGTAAGAGGTAGCAAGTATTCTGTAAATATAGCTTCACCGTTCATAACTTTGTGTAATTTCTAAATTCTACAATTCACTATTTACTTTGTGCAAATAGAGATCTACTACTTAGCAGATAATTCGTTCTTAACCAAGATATCGATTAAAGATACAGAAGCTTCTTCCATTTCTAATACGATACCGTCGATTGTAGAAACACAATAGTTGTAGAATACTTGAAGAATTACACCTACGATAAGACCTGCTACTGTAGTAAGAAGGGCAACTTTAATACCACCTGCTACTAGTGAAGGAGAGATATCACCTGCTGCTTCGATAGCATCGAATGCACCAATCATACCAATTACCGTACCCATGAAACCTAACATTGGTGCCATAGCGATAAATAATGAGATCCAAGGTAAACCTCTTTCTAATTTACCCATTTCTACTGAACCGTAAGAAACAACTGATTTCTCAACCATTTCGATACCTTCAGAAGCTCTCATTAAGCCTTGAGTAAAGATAGAAGCAACTGGACCACGAGTAGCTTTTGATACTTCTAAAGCAGCTTCAGCTCCACCTGATTGTAAAGCTTCGTCAATTTTAGCTAAAAGCTTCTTAGTGTTTGTTGTCGAAAGTGATAACGTGATAACACGCTCAATAGCGATTGCTAAACCAAGGATCAATGTAACAAGTACAGCACCCATGAATTCCCATCCACCTTCGATGAACTTTTGCTTCACTTCTTGAGTGAAAGTTTTTTCTTCTACTTGTGCCAACTCATCAGAAGACACTTCAGTAACTGCTGCAGATGGTTCTTCAACTGCTACTACTTCTTCTGTAGCAACTTCTTCTGTTGTCTCATCTTGCGCATACGACTGTGCGATACCTAAAGTAAGTGCACAGAAAAACATCAATAACGCGAATACTTTTTTCATAACTCTCTAACGTTCAGATTGCGATTATAAAACTAAAATCACAGAACTGATACTGTAATAATAAATTTGTTTTGACTATCATCCGTAATCGTTGAGCAATTTAGCACTAATCTTTTGAATTAGTACTTTTTTTGATAGTTTTTAACGACTACTGACTCGCAAAGAAATATATAATTATACTTATAAACAAATTGATTATTCATTTATAAATGCCAAAATCACACTATATATCCCTAAAAATGTTACAATTAGTTAAATTACTGCGTCAATTCCCCCTTTAAAGGGATGCCTATCAGCTTCTTTACTTTTTCGACATCTTTATATTTTGTTAACAAACACATTAACTTCGTAAGGCTTGCTTCTGTAGTCATATCTTTTCCTGATAAAACACCTATCTCGTTGAGTTTCGTGCTAGTAGCATAGTGTCCTTGCATAACCATACCGCCTGTACACTGTGAGATATTGATGATTACTACCCCTCTATTTATTGTCTCTTCTAGTATGTCTATAAACCATTTAGATGTAGGTATATTACCAGATCCATACGTCTCTAAAACCACTCCCTGTAATTTTCGATTTTTTAGCATTTCTATTATGAAATCTTTAGGCATTCCTGGGAAGATTTTTAATAGAATTACATTGGCATCTAACTTATTCATGGAGCGAACAGGGTCAGAAATAGGGTCCTTCCAGAACATTTCCTTTTTATATTCAATAAAAATTCCTGCTTCAGCTAAGGAAGGATAGTTATAAGACCTAAAAGCTGTAAAGTTAAAGTTCTGTGATTTTTTAGAGCGATTACCTCTTAAAAGCTTACTGTTGAAACAAATACAAACTTCTTGGATCAACATTTCACCGTTAACATCTCTTGCTGAGCACATTTCTAAAGCAGACATAAGATTTTCTCTAGCGTCTGTTCTTTTTTCGCCTATCGGCAATTGTGATCCAGTTAAAATAATAGGTTTATGTAAGCCATCTAACATAAAACTTAATGCAGAGGCTGTAAAAGACATTGTATCTGTACCGTGTAAAATGACAAATCCATCAAAGTCTTCATAAAAATCCTCTATCAACCTTCCCAATTGCAACCAATGTTCAGGTGTTATATCTGAAGAATCAATTAATGGATCTAAAGAAATGACGGTCAATTCAAAATCAAATCCTTTTAACTCTGGTACTGCATCAATGATCTTTTCAAAGTCAAAAGGAGTCAAACTTCCATTTTTAGGATGTCTATCCATTCCAATAGTTCCTCCCGTATAGATAATAAGAATGGAAGTATCAGATGTTTTCGGACCTGTTGAATTTATATTTACTGACTTATAATAGGTTCTCATTGATAATTAAAGCTTAAGGTAATTCTCTATTTTGAATAAATCATTAGCATTTTTATCAGTCATATCTTCAATCTCCTTTCCACTTTTCCCTGTTAAATCTGCTACTTTGTCACAAACATGTGTTGTATACAAAGGTTGATTTCTTTTTCCTCTAAATGGTACTGGTGCTAAATATGGACTATCCGTTTCAAGAACAATTTGAGATAAATCAACATGAGGGATTACTTTATCAAGACCTCCATTTTTAAAAGTAACAACTCCTCCAATTCCAATTTTGAAATTCATAGCTGTTAATCGATTAACATCATCCATAGTTCCTGTAAAGCAATGTAATACCCCAAAAAGATCATCAGAAGCTATTTCTTCTAATACGTCTAATGTTTCAGACATTGCATCTCTAGCATGAATCACTAATGGTAATTTATATTTTTTAGCCCATTCTGCTTGTATTTTAAAGGCTTCTATCTGTTGTTCTTTGTAAGTCTTATCCCAGTATAAATCTAATCCCATTTCACCCACTGCAATAAACTTACGTTTAGCAAGCCAATCTTCAACTATATATAATTCTTTCTCAAAGTTTTGATCTACATGACATGGATGTAACCCCATCATAGACAAACATTGTTGAGGGTACTTTTCTTCCAACGCCAACATTCCATCAATAGAAGTATGATCAATATTTGGCATTAATACGTGTTTTAAGCCAGCATTAAAGGCATCATTTAAAATATTGTCAATATCTGCACTAAATTTGTCTGAATATATATGTGCGTGCGTATCTATCATAATTCTAATTTTTAGTTATTTCGCACAAACATAATAGCTTAGACCGAAACCTCTATTTTGATCAAATCGAATTTTTTCAATAGGTTGGAGGTATTTCCATAATTATGACTAATATTGAAATTAAATATTAAGTAATTCATATAATTCTATGAGACTGAATAAAAAAAATATAATAATAACTTGCTCGTCTATATTCTTAGGAATTGCCTTTTTTAGCTTTAAAACTTCACAAACACTTCCAAAAGACTCATCAATCACGTTCGAACAAGGAGAAACATTAACCTATGTGGCTGGATATTCAGTATTTGAAGCAGGGCAAGCTGTTGTACATTTAGATAAAAAATATCACGATGTAAATGGTAAAAAATGTTATAAAGTGGATGTAAATGGTAAGAGTATTGGCATGTTCGGAATGGGCATGAAAATAAGAGATTTATGGCAAAGTTACTTTGATCCTGAAACTTTACTTCCCGTTCAATTCAACAGAGATATTATCGAAGGAGGTTATACTTTAGAAGAAACAATTGATTTTGATCAAGAAAATGGAAAAGCTAAAGTAAAATGGAAGAAAAAAGACAAACCTGAAATCCATAATGAAGAATATGATATGTCAAAAGGTTCATTTGATATCATTTCAGGGTATTATATGTTACGTACTTTAGATTATGAGAAATTTAATGAAGGGGATACAATTCCATTAAATACTTTCTGGGAAAATAAAGGTTATGACTTTGATATTGTTTATTTAGGAGAAGAAAAATGTGCTACTAAATTTGGAAGAATTGACTCTTATGTCATGTCTCCAATAATGCCTGATAATCAATTATTTTCCGGCACCCATCCTATAAAATTCTGGGTTTCAAAAGATGTCAATAGAATACCACTTAAGATACAAGCAGAACTTATTGTGGGCGCTGTAAATGTAGATTTAGTAAGGTATAAAGGGCTTAAGCAGAAACTAAAAAAGTCGAAATAATTCGACTTTTACTTTAAAATATTTTTAATCTCCAATGCTAGTTCCGTTGGGGATTTTTTTTGTGCTTCAATTACGTATTTTGCTTTTTGATAAAAAGGCAATCTACTTTCTCTTTTCTCTTTTATTGATTGAAAAACATCCTCTTTTGAATCTTGAGCTAACAAAGGTCTAGTACCATGTTGATGCCAAACTCTTTCTATTAATTCATCTTCGTGAACATCAACGAAAATTGTTTCTCCATTTTCTAGAAGTGTTTCCATATTGTTATAGAAGCATGGCGCTCCACCTCCTGTTGCAATAATCGCATTTTCTGGCTTAAATGTTTTGACAACATCTTCCTCCACTTTTCTAAAATACTCCTCTCCTCTTTCTTCAAAAATTTCAGGAATTTTCTTTCCTTCTCTTTCTTCTATTTCGAGGTCCATATCATAAAAAGGTAATTGCAATAGTTCACCTAAAGCTTTGGCTAAAGTAGATTTACCACTTCCTGGCATTCCAATTAAATATATTCTCATATTAATGTAATCTTACTTTAGGGTCAATAATAGCATAAAGAATATCCACAAAAATATTGACCACTACAAAACCAAACGCAATTAAAATTGTAGATCCCATGACTACAGGTAAATCTAAATATTCAACTGCCTGAATGGTTTTAAAACCTAAACCTTTCCATTTAAATATATATTCAATGAAGAATGCTCCTGCCATCATTGTAGCCAACCAACCAGAAACTGCTGTTATAACAGGGTTTAATGCATTTCTTAAGGTATGCATAAAGATCACTCTTAAGAATCTAGCTCCTTTGGCTTTGGCTGTTCTAATATAATCTTGTGACATTACATCTAACATTGAACTTCTTGTCAATTGTGTAATAATTGCCAATGGTCTTGTCGCTAATGTCAATGAAGGTAAAATTAAATTCTCCAGATGTAACACTCTACCTTTTAAAGGATCATTCATCCATAAAGATCCAGTCATATTTAGGTGAGTAAAATCTGATAAATAATAGCCGAAAGTGATTGCCATCAAAATAGCTAAAACAAATGATGGCATTGAAATAAACACAACAGAACCTCCAACAATAAAGTGGTCTATTTTTGACCCAAAATTTACTGCTGCCGTAACTCCTAATAAGATACCAATAGTGGTTGCAATAAAAATTGCTGCCAAACTCAACCAGAATGTACCAGGAATACTTTCCAATAATATCTCATCTACAGGTTTATTTGTTTGAAATGACCTTCTTAAATAAGGTGGTTTTAATACTAAAGCAGAACCGCCAAACGGAATTAATTTTATATAGCTATACTTTTTTTGTGCTTCAGGAGAGTTTTCTTCAAGTGATATTGGTAATAAATCTCCAATATATCGTCCATACTGAACTATCAAAGGATCATCTAAACCCAATTCTTCACGAATTTTTTCTCTTTCCTCTAAACTAGCATGTTGTCCAGACATTAAATCTACAGGATCACCCGGTAATGCATGAAAAAGCATAAACACTACTGTGATTACACCCCATATTACTAGGAGTCCATAAAGAAAGCGATCAATGATAAACTGTAACAACTTATATAATTAGTTTAATAATTCAGAAATTTCTTGTGCTGATGGTGTATCATTATGGTGCCATTTTCCTAAGATTGTTCCATCATTTACTAATAGAATTCCAGGGTTAGAACGTACCATTGCCAATAAAACAGTAGCATCTGCATAATAGTAAGGAACATCTAGCTTTGCTTCATGCATAAATTGACTAAAATCATTTGCATCACTAGTAATTACCATAACATCCACTTTCCCTTTCACATCGCCAACTAGCTTTTGTAACTCTTCCAGATCCTCGGTATCAATTTCAGAAACATTTTGAACAATCACTAATAATCGTTGTCCATTTGTTGTCAAAGATGTAAAATCCTCACCTGCATCATTAGATACAAAATAATCAGGGATTAATGATTTACAATCTTCTTCATTGACAATTTCCATTCTTACAAATTTCCATTCAGGATCTGTAGGGTAAGTCGTAAACATTTTTTCCTCACCATTTTTCTCCATATAATATACACTTTCACAAGGTACTTCTGGAGACATCATTTTAGGAATATTAGCTCCTATTTTATACGGTCTAAAATCTACTGGTGGAAGGTGTTGAATTGCGTAATAACAAACTAAAAATGAAAATACAGTTGTAATAACTATTGTAATGATTTTCCAAACTGGAGTTGTTTTGGTCACAGTATATGAATTTCCGTACATCCCAAATTGAGTCACCCCTTTTTTCGGTTTTGTTGCCATTGCAAAAAGTAACAGAACCAATAGAATTACATCTTTAGTAAAACTCCCCCATGGAGTAAATTTAATGGCATCTCCAAAACAACCACAATCCGTTACTTTATTGAACCATGCTGAATAGAATGTTAGGAATCCAAAAAATATTAATAACAATAATGTCGCTCTAAAAGTGAATGTTTTCTTTATTCCAATAATTAAAGCTACACCTAATATCACTTCAAAAGATGAAAACAAAACAGACATTGGCAAGGAGTAATCAGCCAAGAACATAAATATAGAGGACAGAAAACCTACCGTTTCCGATACATCATCTGCAAATACATGAAAATATTCTTCAAATTTTATAGCAGTTCCTAAGGGATCATCAATTTTAACTAATCCGGATGCTACAAATACTAGGCCTACAAGAATTGCAAAAAATCTGTGTAATTTCTTCATTTATTGTTAAGTGAAAGTTGTGTTAGTAGTTCTATTCGTTTACGAAACCTGATAATATTAATGCAAAAATAGAATAATTGATCATATCCTGATAATTGGCGTCCACACCTTCTGAGACTAAAGTCTTTCCTTCATTCCCTTCAATCTGCTTTACTCTAAGTAGTTTCATTAAAATAATATCAGTAATGCTTGATACTCTCATCATTCTCCATGCTTCACCATAGTCATGGTTTTTATCAAACATCAATTCCATGGTTTTGTTTGCATGATTATCATAATATTTCATCACTTCCTCTGCTGAAAGTTCCATTCTCTCATCATGATATAAATCAAGCTGTGTTAAAGCCATCAAACAATAATTTATTATAGCAATAAACTCGCCTAAAATGTCTTCATCTATCTTTTGCTCGCCTTTTTCTTGAATAGAACGAATTCTCATTGCTTTGATATAGATTTGATCTGTTATCGAAGGTAATCTTAATATCCTCCATGCTGTACCATAATCTATTGTTTTCTTTTCAAACAAAGTCCTACACTTCTCTATTACCGCTTTGAATTCTTGTTCTGTTTTTTCCGCTTGCGTCATAACTAATCTATCTTTCTTAACTGAGTTTTTTCAGCTAACTTTACACAAAGTTAGAGTAAACCTAAACAACCTCAAACTAAATGATAAATTCACAGCATGTTTCTTTAAAAATAAGACAAAATATTTTTAAACTTGACACTCCTAAAGTTATGGGGATCATAAATGCGACACCTGACTCTTTCTATAATAACAGTCGAAAGCTTTATGTCGAAGATGCATTGCACCAAGCAGAAAAAATGCTCAATGATGGTGCTGAGATTTTAGATATAGGTGGCTATTCTTCTCGACCAGGTGCAAAGGATGTCTCAGAACAAGAGGAAATGAATAGAGTTTTACCTATCATAGGAGAAATTAAGGAACAATTTCCTAATGCATTAATTTCAATTGACACATTTAGAGGTAATGTTGCTTTAGCTGCTGCAAATGATGGTGCAGATATTATCAATGATATTTCTGGTGGCTCGATGGATGAAAAAATGTTTGAGTCTGTTCAGCAAACAGGGTTACCTTATATCATGATGCATATGAGAGGAACACCTCAAACAATGCAAAAATTAACCGATTATCCTAACGGAGTTACACAAGAAGTAATAAAGTATTTTGTAGAGAAAAAAGCTGAATTTATTAAAAATGGAGAAAATGATTTAATAATTGATCCGGGCTTTGGATTTGCAAAAACGGTGAAACAAAACTTTGAACTATTGAATCACCTTGATTTATTACAATCACTCAACTCACCTATACTTGTTGGTATCTCAAGAAAATCAATGATTTACAAGTTTTTAAATTCTTCAGCACAAGAAGCTTTAAATGGAACAACTGTTTTAAATACAATCGCACTATCTAAAGGTGCTACTATTTTAAGAGTTCATGATGTAAGAGAAGCTGTAGAATGTGTAAAACTTATGCAACAAACGGTTTCTTTTTAAAAGAAAGACTTTATTTTTGTAATAATGAAGTAAATTTCACTACTTATTATAAAATCACATTTCCTTTTTAATTAATTAAGGCAATTCACATCTCGATCAACAAGTAATGTTATTATTCACCGTTGGATTTTTAGATATAAACTTTGTAGATGTACTTGATATTCTTCTAGTATCAGTATTGCTTTTTCATCTGTATAAATTAATCAAAGGAAGTGTAGCTTTAAAAATCTTTGTTGGAGGTCTTTCTATCTATCTGACTTATTTGGTAGTAAAGGCAACTGATATGGAATTACTCTCAGAAATTCTGAGTCAGTTTATTGATGTTGGTGTTATTGCTGCCATTATTTTATTCCAACAAGAGATTAGAAAATTCCTCTTAATTATTGGTAAATCAACCGATTTTAAAAACTTCCCTTTGTTCCAACTTTTCAGAGGAAAAGGGAAAAGTGAAGAAATAAACCTTGATATACTTGCTATAATCGATGCTATGAAAGATATGTCCGGTACAAATACTGGAGCATTAATTGTTATTTCTAAAGAAAGTGACTTACAGTTTTATTCTGAAACTGGAGATTTTGTTGACGCAAAAATATCTAAAAGACTACTCCTATCTATTTTCTTTAAAAATTCTCCAATGCACGATGGTGCATGTCTTATTTATAATAACAGAATTCAAGCAGCTAGGTGTATTTTACCTGTTTCTGAAAACCCAAATATTCCCGCAACAATGGGCCTTAGGCACAGAGCCGGTATCGGTATGACCGAAAATACTAACGCTATTGTATTAATTGTTTCTGAAGAAACTGGACAGATGTCATTTATCAAAAGTGGTAAGATAGACCATAACCTTTCTGCAATGGAATTAAGAACTAAAATTCGAAATTACATGAGTGACGGAGATGAAGAAGATTCTAAAAAAATCAACAAATAACACATGTAAGTTTTTGATTATCTGAAAACTAAAAAAGAAAACCTAAAAGTGTAAAGTAACGTTAATAGAGAGTAAACCTAATTTACTTTTATATTACCGACATGAACACACCTAAAAAAATATTGCTAATTTTAGCAGTTTTCGGCCTTTATTCTTTTACATATAACAATGACCCAAACACTTTATTAATTAAAGGCATTAATAACATAAACGACGAAAAATATCTTCAAGCTATTAGTGATTTAACAATGGCGATCAGTATCCAACAGGATTTAGGAGAAGCCTATTATCATAGAGCAATTAGTAAAGAACTTTTTGGTAAGCAACAAGGATTTTATAATTCAGATTTTTGTCTTGATTATATAGATGCCATGAAATATGGATATAGTCCTGCCATTGAAAAGTTATACCAATCAGGAAGAAGTGAATGTTTTTTATTAAAAACTGCTGCATTAATGCCCGAAAAAGCATATTGTGTAGATATTTCTTCAGGTAAGAATAAAACCATCGCCAATGAATTTAGTGAATTTGAGAACCTTATTTCACTAAATGCATCCAATAATTTATTATCTGATTTAGGAACGATATATAATAATTGTCCCTATATCATTTCTTTAGATTTAGGTGAAAATAATTTTACATCTATCCCTAAAGAAATTGTGAAATTGCAGTTTTTGTATGAATTGAATTTAAGTAATAATGAAATTCACACCTTGCCAAAGGAGATCACGCAATTAAAACAGTTGACTTACTTAAATCTTAGAGGTAATGATATTGAAACCTTACCAAAAAATATAAATGAGTTATCTAACCTTAAACTTTTAGATTTATCACTAAATAAAATTGAAGAGTTACCAAAAGGAATTTATAAAATGGATAACTTAGAAACGTTAGTTTTATCTGGAAACCATATTTCAAAAGACGATATAAAAAAATTAAAGTTAAGTTTACCAGACACCAAAGTTATTGCTGACAACTAAAAGCAAAAGGATAGTAAAAATTAAATTTACTATCCTTTTTTTTTATGCTCTACTCAACATTTGAGATCGATGACTATCTAATTTTACAAAAGTGAATAACAGTAATGTAAACGCCCACAAGGAGGAACCACCATAACTAAAGAAAGGTAATGGAATACCAATCACAGGGAAAATTCCTATTGTCATTCCCATATTAATCATAAAGTGAATAAAGAAGATACAAGCAGTACTATAACCATAAACTCTTGCAAATCGAGACTTTTGCCGTTCTGCTAAGATGATTAAGCGTATTATTAATGCAGCAAACAGACCGATTGTAACAATACTTCCAATCCATCCATGTTCTTCACCGATTGTACAGAAAATAAAATCTGTTGATTGTTCTGGCACAAAATTAAACTTTGTTTGTGTACCCTCTAAAAATCCTTTTCCTACTAATCCTCCTGATCCAATCGCAATTTTAGATTGCGTCACTTGATAACCTACTCCTAATGGGTCAATATTAGGATTAACTAATACCTCAATTCTTTTACGTTGATGTGGACGCAATATATCGTATAAAATATAATCTATACCTTCTGTAAACAGAAAAGATATTCCCCCGAAAAAGCATATTAAAAAGATAAGTGATTTATTTTTCTTCGTATAAATTATAAATGCAATTGCTAATAAACCCAACACTCCTAATATTACTCCAGCAACTAAAGAAGTTGATACTAATGCTGTAACGAATAGAAATACAAACCATAATCCTAATAGCATAATATACTGTGGCATTCCTTCTCTGTAAAGCATCAAGAAGAAAGCTGAGAATACCATAGCTGAACCTGTATCTTTTTGTAACAACACTAATATTGTAGGCATCCCAATAATAGCAAAAGCTTGTAATAATCCACCTGACCATTTATCAATCCTGACTGTAGGATTATCTATATATTTAGCCAAAGCAAGTGCTAAGGCATATTTAGCAAACTCTGAAGGTTGAATTCTTATAAATCCTATTTTATACCATGATGTGTTACCACCTGCAGAGTGGCCAATAATTAGTACTCCTAAAAGTGCAAGTAATGTAATTCCAAAAATTGGGTAAGCAAACGTACTGAAAAACTTAAAATCAATAAGCATTATTGACGTTGCTATTATTGCTGCACCAGCAATCCACATTAATTGCTTTCCTGAATTTAAACTTAAAGAAAAAATACTAGTTGGTGCATCAGGCTGATAAACAGCAGCATAAATATTTAGCCAACCTACAACCACCATTGTGCTGTATAAAAAAATTGTCAACCAATCGATATTCCTCTTACCGGTACTCTCACGCATGCTTTAATATATAATTGGGGATAAATATATCTACAAAAAATGAAATCTACTTTCAATGAAAGTAATTACAAAAAAAAGCCCTCAGAATCAAGAATGCAATTCTGAGGGCTTTTATATTTAGAAAAATCACAATTAATTTTGAAGCATCTTCAAAATTGTAGTTAATTTTCTTTTTAATTCTCTTCTGTTAACAATCATATCAACAAAACCATGTTCTTGAAGGAACTCTGCACTTTGGAAACCTTTAGGTAAATCTTTACCAATTGTCTCACGAATTACACGAGGACCTGCAAAACCGATAAGGGCACCTGGTTCTGCAATATTTATGTCACCTAACATCGCATAAGATGCTGTAACACCACCTGTTGTTGGATCAGTCAGTAAACTGATGTATGGTAAACCTGCCTCATCAAGTAAAGCTAACTTCGCCGAAGTTTTTGCCATTTGCATTAATGAGAAACCTGCTTCCATCATACGAGCACCACCTGATTTAGAAATCATTAAGAATGGCATTTTATTCGCTAATGCATGATCAATACCTCTTGCGATTTTCTCACCAACTACAGAACCCATAGAACCACCGATAAAGCTAAAGTCCATACAACTTACAACTAAGTCAAGACCATTTACTTTACCAACAACAGTTCTACATGCATCTTTCAAGTCTGTTTTCTTTTGACTTGCTGCAATTCTGTCTTCATAAGTTTTACTATCCTTAAATGATAAAGGATTACCAGAAGTCATGTTTTCATCTAGTTCAGTAAATTTGTTATCATCAAAGATGATTTCAAAATACTCTTTTGAACCAATTCTTACATGAAATTCATCATCAGGACATACGTAAGCATTTTCACGTAATTCCTGCATATGTATAATTTTGCCTTGGTTTGTTTTATACCAAAGACCATCAGGTGAATCTTTCTTTTCACTAGTAGGGGTTTGAATCCCCTGTTCTTTTCTTTTGAACCAAGCCATAAGAAACTTTATTCTGTCTAGAGATCAATATTCGTTCAATATACTAAATGTATATGAGTCGTAAAGATATTCAATAAGAGCACAATGCAAAAACTTCTTGGTATCTTCGTATGCATTTTTTAGTTTTTTTTTCATAATAGCCCTCTTCTTGCCGTTTTAAAACGCTTTTACGATTGAACTTCCCTATAATTAAACATTAATTAATTAGTCAATTATACGTAAAAAATACACCTTCAAAATAGAGTGAAATTGACCAAAATACTCTTATTAATATTACTAAAATCACCAAAATCGTTCTATAAAAAAAGATTAATGTGTTGTATCTTTGCAAAGCAAATTGCATAAATGTTTATGCATAGTATCACAAATTATTCAATATAATATTATGTCTTTCAACATTAACGACATTAAGCCAGGTGTAATCACTGGTGAAGACGTAGAAAAAGTATATCAATACGCACTTGAAAAGGGTTTTGCTCTTCCAGCTGTAAACTGTGTAGGTACTAACTCAGTAAACGCTGTAATGGAAACTGCTGCTAAATTAAAAGCTCCAGTTATTATTCAATTCTCAAACGGTGGTGCTTCTTTCTACGCAGGTAAAGGCATTAAAGGTGAAGGCCAAGCTGCTGCTATCGCTGGTGCAATCGCTGGTGCAAAGCACGTTCATGAGTTGGCTGAGCAATATGGTGCTCGTGTTATTCTTAACACTGACCATTGTGCGAAAAAATTATTACCATGGGTTGACGGTTTATTAGATGCTTCTGAGAAATTCATGGCAGAAACTGGTAAGCCTTTATTCTCTTCTCACATGATTGACCTTTCTGAGGAGCCAATTGAAGAGAACATGGAAATCTCTAAAAAATACTTCGAGCGTATGGCTAAAATGGGTCAAACTCTTGAAATCGAATTAGGTATCACAGGTGGTGAGGAAGATGGTGTTGACAACTCTGACGTTGATCCATCTCGTCTTTATACTCAACCTTCTGAAGTTGATTATGCATATGAGCAATTAGGTGCTATCGACCATAAATTCTTAGTAGCTGCAGCGTTTGGTAACGTACACGGTGTTTATAAGCCAGGTAACGTTAAATTAACGCCTTCTATCTTGGATGATTCTCAAAAATATATCGTAGAGAAGCACGGTACTGAATCTAAGAAGCCAGTTAAATTTGTATTCCACGGTGGTTCTGGTTCTTCTTTAGAAGAAATTCGTGAAGGTATCTCTTACGGTGTGATCAAAATGAACATTGATACTGATACTCAATGGGCAACTTGGGATGGTATCCGCGGTTATGAAGCTAAATACCATGATTACTTACAAGGTCAAATCGGTAACCCAGAAGGTGCTGATGAGCCAAATAAGAAATACTACGATCCACGTAAATGGTTACGTGTTTCTGAAGAGTCTATGATCGCTCGTTTAGAGAAAGCATTCGAAGACTTAAATGACGTAAATATCTTTGATAACTAAGATATATTAGTTCATACTAAAAATCCTCTTTTCTCACGAGAAGAGGATTTTTTTATTGACAAAAGAAAAACCCTCATCTACAATTTCATGAAGATGAGGGTTCTTTATTATTACTCTATTTTTAGAAACTATTTCTTTAGTTGATCTAATCTATTCGAATTAGCACGAAGCATCATATCTGCAATTACTAAAGCAGACATCGCTTCGACGATAGGCACTGCTCTTGGCACAACACAAGGATCATGACGGCCTTTACCAGAAACCGTTGCTTCATTTCCTTCTTTATCTATCGAGTCTTGATCTACCATAATTGTTGCGACAGGTTTGAAAGCTGTCTTAAAGTAAATATCTTCACCATTTGAGATACCACCTTGAATACCTCCTGATAAATTAGTTTTTGTTCTTACTTTACCTTCTTCATCAGTATAAAATGCATCATTATGTTGAGAACCTCTCAATTTTGTTCCCGCAAAACCACTTCCATATTCAAAACCTTTACAGGCATTGATACTTAGCATCGCTTTTCCTAATTCAGCATTTAAACGATCAAAAACAGGTTCACCTAATCCAGCTGGTACATTCTGAATTACACAAGATACAATACCACCAATTGTATCACGATCTTTACGAACTTGATCAATTAATTCAATCATTTGTTCTGCTTTTTCTGCATCTGGACATCTTGCAATGTTATTTTCGATTTCATTGAAATCTAATGTCGCATAATCATCACTTACTTTTATGTCTCCAACTTCAGAAACATAGGCATTAAAAGTAATCCCTATCGCAGATAAGAATTGTTTTGCGACAGCGCCAGCAGCTACACGAGCAGCCGTTTCTCTTGCAGAACTTCTTCCTCCTCCTCTATAATCTCTATTCCCATATTTTGCATGGTAAGTGTAATCAGCATGAGACGGTCTAAATACATCTTTAATATGAGAATAATCTTTACTTCTTTGATCTTGATTCCAAATTAATAATGCAATGGGTGTACCTGTAGTCATTCCTTCAAATACTCCTGACAATACTTCTACAGAATCTGCCTCCTTTCTCTGAGTAGTAATTTTTGACTGCCCAGGTTTCCTTCTTTCTAATTCTTCTTGTATTTTTTCCAAATCAAATGGCACATTCGCAGGGCATCCATCGATTGTAACACCAATAGCTCTACCATGAGATTCACCGAAAGTTGTGATTCGAAATTGTTTTCCAAATGTATTCATTGCCAAATTTTGTTAGTTGATAGCTGCAAATATCAGCTTTTTTTCTTATTAATTTGAAAGATTAGCATATAAATACGTTAAGATGAAATAAAATTAGAATTAGTTACAGATTCATAACTATCTACAAGTTATATTTGTGTCGTTTTTCACTTACAGGATAAAAAAATGGATTACAGTTTCTTTATTTATGATGGAATCATCATTGTTAAATTAAAAGGCGACTTTTTGGGTTTACCTAAAGAAAAGATTTTAGTAAGAGATGCAAAGTCATTTACTAAATCTGGGAATACTGACTTTGTCGTTGATGCAAGATATGTAAACCATATGAATAGTGGTGGTTTGAGTATGTTAGTTAGATTATATACTGATATCTCAAAACACAATGGTAGAATGTTATTACTTTCGCCTCCTGATCAATTATCAAAATTATTAAGGATTACAAAACTTGATAAAGTGATCAAAACTTGTGAAAGACGTGGAGAAGCTATGCAAGAACTTCGTTTGAGCAGAGACTAACCACCTTAAACTTTAAATTAATACAGATCTATAATAAATTCTATTAAGAATGGATATTCTTTTAGGTATGCAATGGGGAGATGAAGGAAAAGGCAAAGTTGTCGACGTCCTTGCTCCAAAGTATGATGTTGTTGCACGTTTCCAAGGCGGACCAAACGCTGGGCACACATTAGAGTTTGATGGTAAAAAATTCGTTCTTCACCAAATCCCATCGGGTGTATTCCAAGATGGAACTGCTAATATCATTGGTAATGGTGTGGTACTTGATATCCGTATTTTCCGCGAGGAAATCGAAAAATTAGAAGCTGCTGGTTTTTCTGATATCAAAGATAAAATCTTACTTTCAAAGAAAACGCACTTGATTATCCCTACTCATAGACTGCTAGACGCTGCCTATGAAAAAAGTAAAGGTGATCAAAAAATTGGATCTACATTAAAAGGTATTGGACCAACATACCAAGACAAATCTGCTCGTGTTGGTTTAAGAACAGGTGATTTATTTGCTGAAGACTTCCAAGCAAAGTATGAGGCTTTAAAAGCTAAACATATTGAAATCTTGAAATTCTATGATTTCGATTATACTGAGCAACTTCCTGAAATGGAAAAAGAATTCTTCTCTGCAGTTGATTTCTTAAAGACAATGACTTTCGTAAATAGCGAATATTTCGTTAACGATTCATTAAAAGCAGGTAAAAAAGTATTGGCTGAAGGTGCTCAAGGTACTTTATTGGACGTTGACTTTGGTTCATATCCATTTGTTACTTCTTCAAATACTTTCGCTGCAGGTGCTTCAACTGGATTAGGCGTTGCTCCTAATGCTCAGAAAAATATCTACGGTATTTTCAAGGCTTACTGTACACGTGTGGGTTCAGGTCCATTCCCTACAGAGTTATTTGATGAAACTGGTGAAGCATTACAAAACTTAGGTCATGAGTTTGGTGCAACTACTGGTCGTAGACGTAGATGTGGTTGGTTAGATTTACCAATCCTTAAGTATGCCGTTATGATCAACGGTGCTACAGAATTATTTATGATGAAAGCCGACGTGATGAATACGTTTGAAGAAATCAAAATCTGTACCGAATACTTATTAAAAGATGGTACTAAAACGAAAGAAGTTCCTTACGATTTAGAAGATATCAAAGAACCGATTTACACTACTTTAAAAGGGTGGAATCAAGAAGTGGATCCAAAACTTTCTTTCGAGGAGCTTCCTCAAGAGTTGATGGATTACATCAAATTTATCGAAGATTACATTGAAGTACCAATCACTATGGTTTCTCTTGGTCCTGACCGTGAAGAGACTATTATGAAATAGTATTTCAATTTTCACATAAAAAAAGATCAGTAGACACTTAGTTTATTGATCTTTTTTTATCACTATTTTAAAAGACAATAGAACAATTCCATCTTAATCTTCGTTATTAGGTATACCCTTTATATATTTTTTCATTTAAATTGTACTATCATGGACATGGAAAAAATTAAGGAACAAGCTATAGAGTGCTTTAAAATGTTTAGAGACTCTAATGTTATTTTCTCAAATGAGGATGGAGAATTGATTGTTCCTCAAACAGAACAAGAAGCCTTATCTTTAAAAGATGACGGATATATGGCGATCTTTAAAGAAGACCTAAAAAAAGACCTAGGAACCGATGGTTTAGGCCTTTTCTATTAATTTTTATGTAACTGCCCTACACTTTTGTATAGGGCTTTATTTTTGTCTAAAGATTCTTATTCAGAATTGTAGCCGATGCTTGTGCTGTTGGATAAACTACCAAATCAGCAATATTTACATGACGTTTTCTTGAAACCATAAAGTAGATGATATCGGCAATATCCTCAGCATACAATGGATCGTACCCTTTGTATACATTTTCTGCTTTTTCTTTATCACCTTTAAATCTTACTTCAGAAAATTCTGTATGAACTAAACCAGGATGAACTGCTCCTACTCGAATGCCAAATTCATTTAAATCATAACGCATCGCTTCATTTAATGCATTTACGGCAAATTTTGATGCATTATAAACATTTCCATTTGGATATACATCTTTACCAGCTATTGAGCCAATATTGATAATATGCCCCGCCTTTCTTCCTTTCATTTGTTCAATAATCGCTTTTGAAACATACAAAAGGCCTTTCACATTAATATCAATCATAGCATCCCAATCATCTACATCTCCTTCGTGAATTGGAGATAAACCATGTGCATTTCCTGCATTATTGACTAATATATCAACTTGTTTAAAAGGTTCTGGAAGTGAATTGATAGCATTAAAAACACTTTCTTTATCACGAACATCAAAAGATAATATATGTACATCTACTTTAGAATTTAATTCAGTCTGAAGTACTTTTAGTCTATCTTCTCTACGACCACAAATGATAAGGTTAATTCCATTTTCGGCAAAAATTTCGGCTGTAGCCTTACCAATACCAGAAGTTGCGCCTGTTACAAGTGCTGTTTTTTTCATTGTAATTTATTGTTTTTCAAAACACATAAAGGCTAATTCCATGATTGATTCCTCTTTACTTTTTGGAGGATAAAAGTGGTGCTCAATATGCTTGTTGAATAGTAATTGTAAAGTTGGATAATTGTTTCGAAAAAGATCTATTAAATAATCCTCTCTCATATCCCATTGATGTGTCAAAAGAAGTAAAACTCCTTCAGTCTCGATATGATTTTCTATATTTTTAAATAGCACTTTTTCTTTTTCAAGGTCTTCAGGTTGACAATGTATCACTGCATCTAATAGAATAACCTGGTATTTTTTATCGAAATGAAATTGAAATATATCTTCTACTCTCGCATTTATTCCTTCAGCAAGTATTTGTTTAATTCCAGTTTCAGAATAATCAATTGCAGTTACTTCAAAACCTATATTTTTAGCTAAAAAAGCATTTCTTCCCTGCCCTGCTCCTAAGTCTAATAAGGATTTTTTAGGAACGATACCCTTCAGTATTTTAACCAATTC
This sequence comes from Flammeovirga sp. AWQ4_249, assembly GCF_056161045.1. NCBI lineage: Bacteria > Pseudomonadati > Bacteroidota > Cytophagia > Cytophagales > Flammeovirgaceae > Flammeovirga > Flammeovirga sp. AWQ4_249. The sequence continues at coordinate 140,393 of NZ_JBSWYJ010000010.1, read as the reverse complement.
AGGGTAAGGTTTACCGAATGCATTTTTATCTATATAAAAAGCATCCCAACCTTTTATTTTATCATTAGTTTCCAAAGTTGATTTCCGTATGATCTCCAAGGTTTAAACTTTGAGCTATTCCTTTCAAAGTAGAATCATGCCCAACTAGAGACTTCTTTAATAGAAGATCTTTTAAATGAGTAAATGCACCAATAATTGAGTTTTCAATAATACAATTTTCAATAATTGCATCTTCACCAATAACTACATTAGGACCAATGATCGAATTTTTGATGATTGTATTTTCTCCAATCTTGACTGGATTAATAATAATTGAATTTTCACACTTAATGTCCTCCGTCGTTGTCAATTGAAAGCCTGGGCGAGTTAATAATGTTGCATTTGCTTCTAAAAGTGAGTCTCTCGCGCCACAATCGTACCAATTTTCTACTTCTTGAACATCAAAATGACATCCTTTTTCAATCATATATTGTAGCGCACCGGTAATTACTATTTCATTTTGAGAAGAAATATTATTGTCAATTACATACTCAAGACCTTTGATAAAGGTAGGAATATCAATAATTTTATATACCCCAACTAAACCTAAATTTGACTTTGGAATAATCGGTCTTTCAACAAACTTTTTCACTCCACCTTTTGGATGAATTTCAGCTACGCCTACTTGACCAGGATTATCTACTTTCTGATACCCGACTACTGAATGAGGATTATCTAACATTTGTTGTATATCAAGGTTGACGATAGAATCACCTAGACAAACCATGACCTCTTCTTCTTTATCAAAAAATTCCTTAGCTACGTATATAGCATGTGCTGAACCTTCTCTTGGAATTTGGACAACAAATTCAAAATTAACTTTAAAATCTTTGTAATTATCTTGAATAAAAGATTCAATCCTAGTTCCCATATAACCAATTACAATGATAAAATCATCAAACCCTGATTCAATAAAAATATCAATAATATGTGCAATAACAGGCTTACCTGCTACAGGTAACAATGCTTTTGGTTGAGTATTTGTTAAAGGGCGAAGGTTTGAACCACGACCAGCTACAGGAATAATTACTTTCATATTTGACGATTGTGTTCCTCTTTATTCAAATATACGTTTGGTATAAAAAAATTATTCATCAAAATAATGAATAAAATTCAGAAAAATGTGCTTAGATGGAATTTAAAAAAATCTATTAAGAATCTATAGGAAAATTACCCAATTGGACATAAAAAAAGGTATCTTAAAGATACCTTTTCTTTCTATATTGATTCAAAATGATTAGTCATTTCTCATATTGATAGGTTGGCCAGTTGTTTCCAATACTGCCCACCATAATGGACCATTTACATCAATTTTCTTTCTTGAAGCTGTAGCTACAGGAATTGGTAAGTATGTAAATTGGTTATGCCAACGACCTACTACGAAATCAGTAAGACCTGCCATAGCACCGTGAACTGCATTTAATGCTAAATCATTACAGAATACACTATCTGCAGGAATGGCTACTTCAGAACGGATGATGTATGACGGATCAATATATTTAACCGTTGCCTCAATATCTTCGCTCTTAAAGAATTTATTGATTTCATCCTTTAAATAAACACCAATATCTTTATGCTTGATGTTACCAGATTTATCCGTTTCTTTATCTTCACCTTCAAAAAGATGTTGACCAGCACCTTCAGCAACTACTACTAATGCGTGATGACGATCTACTACTCTTTCCTTCAATGCTGCTAAAAAGCCTTTTTCACCGTGTAAATCAAAATCAGATTCAGGTACTAATACAAAGTTTACATCAGGCATTGCTAACGCAGCATTTGCAGCAATAAATCCAGAGTCTCTACCCATTAGCTTCACAATTGCAACACCATTATAAGCACCTGTTGCTTCATTATGAGCATCACGTACAACAGCGGCAGCCGTAGTAAATGCAGTATCAAAACCGAAAGTTTTTGTCATGAAGTTTACATCATTGTCAATTGTCTTCGGAATACCCGCAGTAACAATTTTTAAACCTCTTCTTTCAATTTCTTCATTAATAACGTGGTTACCTGATAAAGTACCATCACCACCAATTGTGAATAAGATATTGATATTTTCTCTTTCAAGAGCATCAACCATTGCTGATATATCTTGACGACCTCTTGATGAACCTAGAATAGTACCACCAAATAAGTGAATATCTTTAACTACATCTGGCGTTAATTTAACCATTTCATGACCATATTCTGGAATCAATCCTTGGTAACCATATTGGATACCCCAAATGTTTCTTACTTTATATCTATAGTATAATCCGTTTACTAATCCTCGAATTACATTATTAATACCAGGACAAAGACCACCACAAGTTACGATTGCAGCTTTTGTCTTAGAAGGATCAAAATATATTTCTTTACGTGGACCAGCCTTCATAAATGAAATAGGCTCGTTTCCAACTGAAAGTACTTCTTTATAACTTTTTAGTGAAGCATCGTAAACGATTCTTCTTGACTCATCAATGAATAATTCGTTACTAATCTCTTCCTCTGCGTAGTTTTTATAAATAGGAGATAATAAAGTAGCTTTACCTAACTTTTTTACCTCAAAGTCTTCTTGTCTTAAGTCGTTCATGAGATAGTATATTTATAATATTTTTTTTGTATCAATCTTTCAAAACACGAATAACCACATATTTCTTCAAAAAAAGGATGACAAAAGTAACCCTATTTTGGTCACAACCCTATTTTGATGCAACCTATTAAAATTTCCTTTGTCTTTAGGGCATATACAGTGATTTACACACACAATTCAATTGTTAATTGTTGTTATTCGTAAATTCGATGGATAACAATGCAGACAAAAATACAATAAAAAATGAAAACAAGATTATTAATACTAAGCATCATTACCATTTTTTCATCATTTGTTCACGCACAGGAAACAGACGTACGTACATTAAGCAATTTTTCAACTATTGGAATCAGCGGTTCTATGGATGTAAACCTTAAAACTGGCAATAAAAATGAGATAACTGTTTATCTTCACGGAAATACAAAACCTTCAGATGTTATCACAGAAGTAAACGGAGACAAACTAGTTATTCGTCCTAAGAAAGGTGTTCGCAATGTTAGAGCTGATATTTCTTTAACTTATAATCAAAACCTTTCATCAATTAGCTTTTCTGGTTCATCAGACATTACATCAAAAGGTGAAATGAAATCTGAGACCTTAAAGCTAGCAGGTAGTGGTTCTGGAAGTTTTACAGGAGAAGTAAATGTGACTGAATTAAATGCAAGTTTAAGTGGTTCTGGAGAATTAGATTTAGAAGGTAAAGCAGATACTTTTTCAATTTCTGTGAGTGGTTCTGCTGATATCGATGCTAAAGATATGGAGTCAAAAATTGTTACGATATCTGTTAGTGGCTCAGGAGATGTAGATTGTTGGGCTACTGAAGAAATTACTGCAAAAGTCTCAGGATCAGGAGATATCCGTTATAAAGGTCAACCTGAAAAAACAAAAATTAAAGTTTCAGGATCAGGAGATATCTCACAATTTAACGATTAAAAAATAAGACAAATAGGGACAAAAGGCTGATTCATTTCATTAATGAGTCAGCCTTTTTTTACTTTTTCAGAAAAGATTTCCCACTCCATGTTGTCCCCAAAGTACCAAGTAACACTACTGATATTGAACTTAAAGGCATTAAAATCGCTGCAATTAAAGGAGAAAGATTTCCTTGAACAGCAAATGATAAACCGAGAATATTATATAAAAAAGAAACAATGAAGCCTAGATATACCATTATCATTGCATTCTTTGAAAACTTAAGGTAAGTATTTAAATCTTTTACTTTCTCTGCGGCTATAATTGCATCACAAGCTGGAGAAAATTGATGGGCGTCTTCTGCAACAGCTATTCCTATTTCTGCTTGTTTTAAAGCTCCTGCATCATTTAAACCATCTCCAATCATCAACACTTTCTCACCTTGATTTTGAAGGTTTTGAATAAATGTCATTTTATCTTTTGGAGATTGCTCAAATAACATTTCAGTTCCTTGAGGAAAGAAATTTAAAAGCTTCTCTTTTTCTGAAGCATTATCACCTGATAATAATGAAATTTTAAAATCCTTTTCTTTTAATTGAGAAAGTAAATCTTGAATACCATTTCTTAGAGATTGAGATAACAGATATTTCCCGATTATTTCACCATTAATAGAGACATAAGAAACTGTCTGGAATGTACCTTTAGTATCTTTTGGAGCTTTGACGAAGGTAGCTTTACCCATTTTCAATTCTATTCCATTAACAACACCTTTTATACCATTTCCTTGTACTTCTTCAAAATTCTCTACTTTCAAATTATTATCATATGCTTTAACATACTGAGCGATTCGACTACTAACAGGGTGCGTGGATTGAGAAGTTAAGGCATATATTAAATCTAGCTGCTCTTCAGATAATTGATCTCCATCGAAAACAATCGTCTGTTCTTTAGCCGATGTAATTGTACCTGTCTTATCAAATACTATATGATCAATAGAGGCCATTTTTTCTACCGCGATAGTATCCTTTGTATACATTCCAAATCGAGCCATTATTCTCATTGCATTTCCCAATGCAAAGGGAGCATTTAATGCTAATGCACAAGGACATGCGATAATTAAAACTGCAGTAAATGTGTTCACTGCATGAGTAGCCCCATCCACATTCCACCAATAAATACAAGCTATAGTAGCAATAGCTAAAATTGCTATTGTAAACCACTTACTTATAATATTCGTTTTCGATTGAAGTAAATCTTTAATCTTTTCTTCTTGAAAAGTCTGTTCATTCCAAAGCCTTGTCAGGTAACTTTGAGATACTTCTTTGGTGGTTTCAATTTCAATTATCCCCGAAGTTTGTTTTCCACCAGCGAACAAGATATCACCTGAAGACTTTTTTATTGGAACTGATTCACCTGTTACAAAACTATAATCAATTCTCCCCTCTCCTTTTTTTAGAATAGCGTCTGCGGGTATTAATTCTCCATTTTTTATGATTAAAGTATCATTTACCTTCAACTTTGAAAGAGGAATATTTTCTTCTTTTCCATTTACAATACGCGTTACTGCAATAGGAAAATAGGATTTATAATCTCTTTCGAAGGAGATATTATCAAACGTTTTTTGTTGAAACCATTTTCCTATCAATAAAAGAAAAATTAATGCACCTAAGGAGTCTAAATATCCTGCTCCGGTTGACGTTAATATTTCATAGGCTGATCTTAAAAATAAAGCTAGAATTCCTAAAGAAATTGGAACATCTATATTGACTCCTTTATGTCTTAATGCATGCCATGCTGAAGTCAGGTAATCTCTTGCTCCATAAAAGAAAACAGGTATACTTAACACCAAATTTAGATAACCAAATAGTTCAATAAATGACTGATCTTCAACAGTGATACCTAGATATTCTGGAAAACTCAGCATCATGATATTCCCAAAGCAAAAACCAACTATACCGAGCTTAATATAAAATGATTTCTCTTTTGCTTTTCTTGCTTTTTCCTTTTTATTTTTATCTAAATCCTCAAGATTAATTAATGGCTCATAACCAAGGTTAATCAAAAGCTCAACAACTGTTCTTAAACTTAATTTCTCTTCTAAATAAGTAATATAAATTTCTCTCTTTAAGAAGTTTACTTTTGCTTCAAGAACTCCCTCACTCAAACTAGGAAGTTTTTCTAAAAGCCAAATACACGATGAGCAATGAATTTGAGGTAAGTAAAAACTTAATCTAGCTGTAGTTCCATCAGAAAAATCTAATAATTTATTAATTATAGTTTCATCATCCAGGTACGCTAATTTTTCTTTTTGAGATTTACCTTTTTGTCTTACACCCGGTTGATTATTTAAACGGTAATATTCTTGAAGATCATTTTCTTGCAAAAGCTCATATACCATATGACACCCATTACAACAGAATGACTTATCTTCTTCATTTTTTATTATTTCATCTACGCAATCTTCTCCGCAGTGGTAGCAAGTTTCAATATTTTTGTCTGAGTGCATGTTCATTTTATTAAAGCTTGTACCAAATTTCGTTAGTAAAAAAGAAATCAGCACTGATAAAAATCAATAGAATTCTTTTATTGACAAATAAAAACTAAAAAAGTAAGCTTGTGAACTATTGAAAGTTCTATTTTTGTTGGATTATTGATATGAAACTCCTCTTATTAAAAAATTATGAGTTTAAAAGTCGGAAGTGGCGTCAAACAAATGCTATTAGCAGCATTGGTGATGACTACTATGCAATTGATTGTAAAAGCAATACCAGAAATTCCACCTCAAGAAGTAGTATTCTTTAGAGCATTGACTTCACTAGTTTTAAGCTATGTCACACTCAAGAAAGCTGGTGTTTACATATGGGGCAATAACAAGTTATTACTCTTATTAAGAGGTTTTTTTGGAACTGTTTCACTAATACTTGTTTTCGCTAGTTTTCAGAATCTCCCACTTGCAACAGCTGTGGTACTGCAAAATCTAGCTCCTCTATTTACTGCATTATTTGCAATGTTATTTTTAAAGCAGCCTTTAAAACCAATTCAATTCCTATTTCTTTCCATAAGTATAATCGGGGTTGTTTTTATTAAAGGCTTTGATCCTAGAGTAGATCCTTTATACTTAACAATTGCTATTGCTGGTGCTATAGGATCTGCTGCAGCCTATACAGTTATAGGTAAATTAAAAGGAAAAGAGCATCCTGTAGTAGTTGTCTTTTATTTTCCATTTGTCGCTGTTCCTATAGCTGGAATATGGAGTTATTTTGATTGGGTTATGCCAACAGAGCCAATTATTTGGGTTGCCTTATTAAGTATAGGTATCCTCTCTCAGATAGGTCAAATCTTATTGACAAAAGCATATCAATCCGAGGATGATGCACTTACGGTTTCAAGTATGAATTATACAAGTGTAATTTATGGAGCTTTGTATGGTATGTATTTCTTTGGAGAGTTTTTCACTTTAGAAGTAATAATAGGGATGTTTCTTGTTGTTAGTGGTACTTTATTGAATTTGTATTATAAATCGAGATTAAATAAAAATAAAGCATAAAAAAAGCCATCAATATTGAAATATTGATGGCTTTTTTGTCTTCAACAAAATTATTCCGTTTCGCTTTCCTTAGATGAAGGTGGATTTAATTTCACACCTCTTCTCATGTAAGCAGGAACATCTCTTAAGTCTTTCATATCTTCGTTAGAGATATCTTTAATTGACTCAAATTTTTTGTAGCTACTTAGTTTAGCTGCTTCACTTGTTGAAGATGAAGTATTTTCAGAAGTAGTTTTCTTTACAGGTTCACCACTTGTGTAGTCATCCTCTAATGAAAATACGACTTTTTTAGGCTCTTCTTCCTTTAGGGGAACCGCTGAAGCTTCGACAACTTGAGGTTTTTCTTCCTCAATCTTCTTTTCTTCAACAACTGGAGGTTTTTCCTCTTTAATTTGTGATGTAGGCTTGGCAACTGGAATAGACGTACTTATTCTAGAACTTGTGTTGCTTACGCCTGGCTCCCCTTTGCTAAAAAAATCACTAGCAGGCTTTGCTTCTTTTTCTTCTTCAAAACCTGTTGCAATTACAGTTACACTAATTGCATCACCTAATGATTCATCTTTAGCTACACCAAAGATAACTTCCGCTTCTTGGCCTGCTTTTTCTTGTATATATGTAGTTACTTGCTCAAGTTCACTCATATCTAAATCGTCATAATCACTTACAACTAATGATAATAAGATGTACTTCGCATTTGTAATATCTGTATTGTTCAATAATGGAGACGCAATTGCAGCTTCAGTAGCTCTGATTGCACGGTCTTCACCTGATTCAATAGAAGATCCCATTACAGCAGTACCAGCATCTCGCATTACAGTATTAACATCTTCAAAGTCAACGTTAATGTATGCATCTACAGTAATAATTTCTGCAATAGATTTTGCTGCTCTTGCTAAAACGTTATCCGCTTGAGCAAATGCTTCACGCATAGAAGAACGGCCATAAACTTCTTTTAATTTTTCGTTTAGAATAACTAAAACAGTGTCACAGTGTTCTTTTAATTCTTCAATTCCTTGAAGAGCTCTTCTTTCTTTTGGTTTACCTTCAAATTTAAAAGGCATTGTTACGATACCAACAGTAAGGATATTTAAGCTTCTTGCGATTTCTGCAATCACAGGTGCTGCTCCTGTACCTGTACCGCCTCCCATACCAGCAGTTACGAAAACCATCTTCGTACCATTTGATAGGAAAGATTTTATATCATCTTTTGTTTCTAAAGCTGATTCTCTTCCAATTTCTGGTTTTGCACCTGCTCCTAATCCTTCAGTTAGTTCAATCCCTAATTGTATTTTATTGGGTACAGGACTAGATTCCAATGCTTGCTTATCAGTATTAGCCACAAAGAAATCTACATCGTGGATTCCAAGTTCATACATGTGACGCACAGCATTTCCTCCTCCGCCACCAACACCGACCACTTTAATGATCTTGTTTGCAGCAGGGTTGCTTGTCATATCAAACTCGTAGCTCGTTTCAGCCATAGACTTTAAAAAATTTATTTTTTATACAACAATAGTTGTTGCTAATTATATCAAAAATTTGAATTGCTAAAATAATAGCAATATTTCAATAAAATGGCACATGTGTATGATTTTATACACTAAAGTACTCAATTTCTTAAATGAAAATACAGAATTATAGAAAACTATCCAATTAACATGTAATATAATTGATTAATCTTTATAATCTTCTGTATCATCATAATCATCAATAAGCAAATCTTTTGCCTTTTGAAGAAAATCTGAAAATATATTTTTTCCTCTTGGTGTAGAAGGAGTCTGTTCTGCAACTGGTCTCTCTTTTTCTACAGTAGATGGTTCTTTTACATCTTGTTGATAAATACTTCTTGGTCGATCCAATTCTCTTTGATCAAGTGCTTTAAAGCCAGCTAGTGCTAATCCTAAAGCTGTTGAGAATTTTGGATCTTTTACTTTTTCAGATCTATCACTTTTACCGAGAAATGCTGTTGGATATCCAATTCTAGTATCTAAACCAACTTTATACTCGAACAAATGTTGGATATTTTTAAGTTTTGATCCACCACCTGTTAGCACTAATCCTCCAGCAAGTTTATCCATATAACCTGAAGCTCTCAATTCAGCATTGATCAAATCAATGATCTCTTCCATTCTAGCTTCGATGATATAAGCAAGATTTTTAATAGAGACTTCTTTTGGAGTTCTATTGTTAATCCCCGGAATTTCAACTACTTCATCTTCATTAGTATTTACAGCCATCGACTGACCAAACTTCACTTTTAATAGCTCTGCTTGATGTTGCATAACTGCACAACCTTGCTTAATATCAGATGTAATAATATCTCCACCAAAAGGAATTACTGCTGTATGACGGATGATTCCGTCATAAAAAATAGCAATATCTGTAGTACCTCCTCCAATATCGACGATGGCAACTCCAGCTTCTTTTTCTTCTTCTGTTAGAACAGCCATACTTGATGCAAGAGGCTCAAGCATCATTTGATCACATTCCAAATTGCTTCTTTCAATACATTTTTTGATGTTACGTATTGAATTTGAATTTGCTGTTACAATATGAAAATCTGCTTCAAGTTTAACCCCTGCCATACCGACAGGATCCTTGATCTTTTCCTCACTATCAACAGTATAATGCAATGGTAAAACGTGGATGATTTCAGTACCAGGCTCAGTAATCACTCGGTACATATCATTCGTTAAACGTTCTACATCTGTCACAGAAATTTCATCTTCTTGGTGTGGAAGGGTAATACTTCCATGTTGACGAAAACTTTTTATATGTTTACCCGCAACACCCACATTTACAACATTAATCTCAATTTGTGAGTCTTGTTCAGCGGCTGTAATTGCTTGATCAATTGCTTCAGTAGTCTTTGCAATATTACTCACCGTACCATCACGTACTCCTTCAGAAGTTGAATGACCTAATCCTAATATCTCTAATTGATTATACTCATTCATCTTTCCTACAACAGCACACACCTTTGTAGTTCCAATATCAAGCCCTACGATAATCTTTTCTTCTTCCATACTCTAAACAAATTTATGATGAGTAACTTGTGGGTTTATTTTATAATTGGGGATTAAAAATTCCAATAACCTATTAAAAAATCAAAATTTCTTAATATGTTATCAAAAAAGCAAATTATTCAAATTGAATTTACTAGTTACATACAATTTGTCCCTCATATTGTAATTTTATATTCTTATAGACATTCCATCCTTTCGAGGATAAAATTGTATTATAATATACTTTAAGTTTACCTAATTTTTTATCAAATTCATTGGGTAAACCGAATTCTATACGTTCTTTTCCTACTTGTGGAATTGCAGTAATCGCCATATCTTTTTCTAAATTAATCTGAGTGATTTGTGCATTCCAAAATCGATCATTACTTAGTTTATTTACAAAGTAAAGGAGGTTTTGACCGTATTCATTTTCCTTCCAGTATTTATGAGACATTAATCTTTCTGTCCCTTGGCCTGTGATCAATAATACTCTTGCTGCGTATTTTTTAGAAAGTCCAATCAATTTTCCTTCTTGATTGATATATGTAGATTTTCCACTCGGTGTTATTACTCTTGCGATTGGTCTATCTTGTTCAATATCTATGATGAGATTATTTTTCACATCTCTTGATACTTCTGCTTTCCTCACAAATTGTATTGAATTCAATGAGTTTTCAATTTCTTTAATTGAAATTTGATTCAATTCCCTGTGATCAAGATTCATCTTTGTGATTGCATCTTTAATCTCTGTATCCTCTACAAATCTTGGTGCGTTATAGTTTGTCACATTAATGATAAGTTCCCCATCATTAATAAAATTATTTTGTCTAGTTAAAGTGTAAACAATAGTTATTAACAATATACCTAATAACACAAGTATACTTGTCATTCCTTTTTTAGACAATAATTTTGTTAGTGTATTTTCCTGTTTCATAATCTATCAATTAAGAATATGAGCTATATCTTTAATAAATCTATCTATATTTCCTGCTCCTACTGTTGCGATCACTCTGCTCTCAAACTTCTTTACTTCTTCTAAAAGATCTTTATCTTCAACAATCTTTTTGTTATCATGAAGAATTTTCCCTAATAACATTTCAGAGTTTACACCTTCAACAAATTCTTCCCTTGCAGGATATAAAGGTAATAACCATACTTCATCTGCAATTGACAAACTTTCCCCAAAATTATCTGCAAAATCAGCTGTTCTAGAATATAAGTGAGGTTGAAAAATCACTGTGATTTTTTCATTAGGATATAATGCTTTCAGTGAATTGATAAAAGTTGTAATCTCCGTTGGGTGATGTGCATAATCATCAATGTACACCTTTTCTGATGTGTTCACCCATTTTTCAAATCTCCTTTTTACACCCTTATAAGATTCTACACCAGCAATAACCTCTTCCTTAGTTAATCCAACTGAAAGTGCAATTGACATAGCTAATAATGCATTTGAAACATTATGAAAGCCTGGCATTTGTAGATATATGTTTTCAAAATCGGTACTACCTATTTTTGCATCAAAGACAAAAGCTCCATCTTTCACTTTTAGATTGGTTGCTTTAATATCACCTTTATCAATACCATAAGTATGAGTTGAAATAGAGTCTTCTGCATGTAATTCTTTAATACTACTCTCTAAGTACAACTTTCCATTTTTAGGTAGTTTATTAATAAACTCCTGAAAGGAAGTAAAAACAGCTTTTTCGTCACCGTAAATATCCAAATGATCAGCTTCACAACTAGTTACCCCAATAATATCTGGAGACAATTGTAAAAAAGAACGATCAAATTCATCTGCTTCTACTACTACTAAGTGATCTTGCTTATTGCTATCACCAAGTAGCATATTAGTATCATAATTTGTGGAAATTCCACCCAAGAATGCAGAAACATTTTTATTGGCATGTTTCAATAAATGTGATAACATTGAAGAAGTAGTAGTTTTACCGTGCGTTCCTGCAATTCCAATTGTAAAACTATTATTAGTAATTATTCCTAGAACTTCTGCTCTCTTCTTCAGTGTATAACCATTTTCTTTTAGGTATTGCATTCCTTGATGTGAAAAAGGTATTGCCGGTGTATATACTACAAGAACATCTTGTTTTGGTAAAGACAATAATTCTTTTGAAAGTGCTTCTACACTATCATCAAATACAATATTAATTCCTTCTTCTTGAAGTTTTTTTGTCAGTTCTGTTTCTGTCTTATCATACCCTTCTACAGTGGAACCATTGGCATTAAACCATCGAGCTAATGCACTCATTCCAATTCCTCCTACTCCTAAAAAATATAGATATTTTGGTAACATTCTTTTCAAATTAATTCATTCTCTGATAATGCTTTTCTGCTATACGAATTACTGTACTTGCGATATCATCAGCAGCATTTGGTTTTGCAAGTTTTTTAATCTCAGTGCTCAATGCATTTAATTTATTTTCATCATTCATTAAAGACACTATTTGATCCACCAACTTTTCTCTTGCTTCATTATCTTTTATAAGAATTGCAGCATTTTCATTTACTAAAGCAGTTGCATTCTTAGTTTGGTGATCTTCTGCCACATTAGGAGAAGGAACTAAAATAGAAGGTAGTCCTGCTAAACACAATTCAGAAATTGATAAGGCTCCTGCACGAGCAACTACAACATCTGAAATAGCATAAACATTGGCCATGTTTTTTATAAATGAAACAACATGTAAACCTTCTTTATCACCAAATTCAGCATGATATTTTTCATAATAGTATTTTCCTGTCTGCCAAATTACTTGAATACCTTGATCTAGTAACTTTTGAACTCCTTGGGCCATACTATCATTTAATGTTAAAGCTCCAAGACTTCCTCCAAATACAAAAACTACTTTTTTATCTGGAGAGAAACCCCACTCTTTATACCCTTCTTCTTTTTTACTTTCTAAGTCAACAATGTCTTGTCGAACAGGATTACCTGTGAATGAAATCACATCTTTCGGAAAATAATGCTCCATTCCAGGATAAGCCACACAAATTTTTTCAGCTTTTCCTCCTAGAATTTTATTCGTCAAACCGGCATATCCATTTTGTTCTTGAATTACAGTAGGAATACGGCGAGATTGCCCTTTCCACATAATTGGACCACTTGCATAGCCTCCGACTCCAACAACAACATTAGGTTTAAATTCACGAACGATATTACTAGCTTTCCAAAGACTCTTTATCAATTTTATTGGAAAAGATAAATTAGCTATTGATAAACTTCTCTGAATACCTGAAATTGGTAAACCAACAATTTCATATCCTGCTTCTGGTACTTTTTCCATTTCCATTTTACCTTCAGCACCAACAAAAAGTATTTCTATATCTGGTCTTTTTGCCTTAACAGCATTTGCGATTGCAATCGCTGGATAGATATGACCACCTGTCCCTCCTCCGCTTATGATTACTTTTAATTTCATATTCAATTTTTCAGGTATCTCAAGAATGAATTCCTTAGATAAAAAAGTTAAGTTCTTAATTAAAATAACTCACTATAAAAAAGTAAAAGCATCCTACAATGAAGATACTTTTACAAAAATATAATTATTTTGATTTATACGTATGTATTAAGATTATTTATTGACATTATCTTTTCCTCTTAGGATAACAAAAGAACCTTTTATCTCCTGAGTCTCATCACTTTGATTCAATCGATACGTCTTTAAAATCCCTTCATAATAATAATTCCCAGGTTCTACAGCTTTACCATTTTCAAGGTTTCCATCCCAATTGATTTTAATATCACCATCATGTTCATCACTTTTATAAGTATAAATAGCTGTCCCTAAACGATTATAAACTGTAAACTCTATACTTTGAACAAACTGAGGACATTGCATTGGTGTTAGTTCATCATTGATACCATCTCCATTAGGACTAAATGCATTTGGCATTTCATAGAATACACAATTGTCTTGAACTATAATATTACTTAGAGCACTTTCGTTTCCTGAATTATCAACTGCTGTCACAGCATATGATCCTGCCAAGTATTCTCTATTTAAGAAATCAAACATTACTTCATCTGTCAATGGTGTACCACTAGGATGGTCGATATAGGCTATAGGGCCTCCAAAGTCAAAACGAGCGCTAACTTCCCTTTGAGAGTAATAAATATTATAACCAACTATATCTTCGTCACATTCTCCTCCTAACTGATTTTCCCAAGTCAATGTAACTTCAAATCTATCTTTATCACAATCTTTTGGACCATCTGTATAAGGTTCAATAGCATTACAATTATTAATATCAGTAATTAATAATCCATCATCATAATTTCTAATAGATAAGATAGGAGGACAAGGCGGAATAGTATCGAGTAATTCCACTGTCAATTCTTGTGTCTTATTTATCAGAGGTTCTGCAATCATTGGCTGTTCATACGAGCCATATGTTGTCACATAATACGAATATAATTTTCTGTCATCAAGAGGATCTAATTCAGTACCAGTATCAGTATATCTCAAACCTTCTGTATGTACAAATACACTATCATAAAGAGAATAATTTGTTTCTTCATCTTCAATTTTACGATAGACATAATGATATACACCTACAGTATCTCCATTATTAATAACTACAGAATCAGGTGTTAAACTCCATGGAACAGTACCTCCCCAGGAAAGTTCGACAAAATCAATTCCTGTTTGAGCTGACAACCTAACATAATTAGCTATATAAGTTGTATCTGCTGGAGCATCATTTTCGAGTAATTCAATTCTATAATGATAATGCTCATTTTCAGTATTTAAGAGTCTATCATTATAAATTGTATCATTCATTGAAAGAGGTGTACCATTTAATTTAACATAATCTATATCCTCTTGTTCAACTGTTCCAGTACCCCTATAAATATTATATTTTACAGTAACACCTGGATCAATTTCAATTGGATTAGTCCATCTTACTAAGATCTCACCGTCATCTTCTCCCGTTGCATTTACATCTGTATTTACAATATATTGAGAGTCTGGAATAAATGCACAAGCTTCTAAAGAGGCAACACTTTCTCCTCCTTCAGGTGATTCAAAAGAGGCATATATTCTATAACAATACGTGATACCTTGCTCTACATCTCTATCAACGTAAACTGTTTCATTCCCTTCAACTTCACCAATATATTCATAACCTGTCCAAGAAGGAAGCCCAGTTTCACAGGTCGGCTCAAAATCAAGAGATCCTATTTTTCTATAGATATAAATATTCTCCACATTAGAACATTGATACTGATCCCAATTTAAGGTAATCTTGTTATCATAAGCCAATTGCTCTTCATTTGTTGGAGGTGTTGCAGTTAGTCCTTCCGGAGCAGGTCCTAAAACAGTTACGTTCCAATTTTTTAAAGTTCCTAACTGAACATTATTTCCCACAGGAGTATCTTTTGCTTCAAAAGTAATTTGATAAGGTGCAGCTCGAATATCAGAACAGTTTGGAGTCCATCTAAATGTACCATCCGCTTCGTTACCATTTGTCCCACCATATATTACATCAAAACGCATGTCTACATAAGGAACAACATTGATATCATCATCTTTTTGAGCAATACTTAACTCAATAGCATGAGGACCCCAGTCGATTGTAGAATCCGGATTATAACATGGAGGTGCATCTTGATCGTATGCATTTATTATTTTTGTTAATTCAGTCCCAGCAATTACACACGTATCATTAGGCGTTTCAATTGTAGGCCTTAAATTCAACGGATCGGTAATAATTACCTGCATATCTCTGTTTACAGCACCTATTCGAATTCCATCTCTCCACTCTTCAACTAAGAATGCAATATTATATTCACCAGGAACGAAAGGAGCATCCCACACTAAATCACCTGTATATTCATCGATATAAAATACAGGAGGAATTTCACAATCTTCCGTTTCTCGAGACCATTCTTCAGCAGGATCATCAGGATATCTATAATTAGAAACAGGCGTATCTTCTCCTTGAAGACATACAGTTAATCGGTAAGACAAACTATCACCATCCACATCGTATGCTCCAGCATTGTGAATGAATTTTTGTCCAACGGCACCTTTAATTACAGGAGGAATTAGAAGAAAAGGTGAGCTATTTAATCCTAAAACAGGGTTGATCATAAACTCTGATTGAATATAAAATGGAGTTTCAGAAGAAATATCCATATTTCTCACACCAGGGTTACGATTCCTTTCGAAATAGCTAATCTTGTAATTACCTACAGCAGGAAAAGTGTGTGTAGCTCGGTATCTAATAATTTGAGTTTCTCCATCTTCAGTATATCCCAAATCCTCAGGTGAAACAGTCGCATTATCCGATCCGTCACCAAAAGATATAGTACCTTCACCAGCTTGCACACCGGTAACATCTCTATAAAGGATTACAGTAATTTCGTATTGTAATGATGTATCATTAGTTCTTCTCATTGTCAAATCACCTGCTCTAATATGAGTAGCGAAAGCTTGAATATTCCAGAGAAAAGAGATTGACAATAGTATCAGTAAAAATCTGATTCGTTTATATGCTTGTAAATTCATCTTGTATATGCAAAGCGCAACATCTATCGGTTTAGCTTGAATGATTGATTAATTCATTAATATACAAACGAATTCTTAGATTAAGCAATGATTACCATTGAATTGTTTTGGATAATTGTTCAGAATCAAATAACCAACTTACTTTTTTACCATTACATGTGAGATGAAACATATTTCTTTGATCTTCATGAACATCAAACAAGATTGTATTTTCAACTTCTAAATCCTTTACCTTTTTGATATCTTTTATTTCAAGGTAAACCCATAATGATTGAATATCTTTTTTAGGATCGGTTTCTTTTCCTACCCATTGAAGCTGAGTATCTTTATTGTTTACTTTAATTTTGAGATGCTTTTGAAAGTAATCCAAAATATAAGTATCACTATTTTTCACCTCTTTTTCTGTATAAAGATGTAATTCAGGTCCACCTTCATTTATTACACCTTTTTCTAAATCATCAAAAAATACCTTAACAGCTATTTCTACTCCTTTTGTTGATTTATTGTAATTCATTTCACAAACACTTAAATGTATTGGGTGCATCAATAAATTAAGTGGAAGAAGAAGTCGAAATAAAATTGTAAATGATTTTGATAAAAAAAGATTCATATTATTTATTTAATAAAACAAAAATGCCTAAATTAATATTGGATTTAATTTTAAGATCCAGAAATAAACTATGAATTTCTTAAATGATATGCTTAAAACTATGAAATCAGGCTATCTCAGAATAAAACTAAATTCTATTTAGATACTTCAAATTTAATATTATATCCACTTGGAAATTCAATAATTTTTCTAACTCATAAATGTCTATAATTTGACATTAATCTGAAACTATAATTTACAAATGGGAAAAAAAATACTTGTAGCCGAGGACAGCTCCGTAATCCAAAATATCACTAGAAAGGTCTTACAATTCCAAAATTACGAAATCATTTCTGTAAAAAATGGTCAACAGGTTTTAGATAAACTTAACAAAGACCATTATGATGCTATTTTATTAGATATTAACATGCCTGTCATGGATGGAATGGAATGTGCTCAAAAAATTAGAGCGTTAGATGATTCAACTAAAAATAATGTTCCAATTGTTGCTATTACAGGAAATGCTAAAAATTACAGTATGGATGATTTTAAAGCAGTAGGAATTAATGAGTATTTACCGAAGCCTTTGAATTTTGATAATTTGGTAAATGTTGTCAACAAAGTAACGAATAACTAATTTTTACTTCTTGAAGAGTAAAGTTATCAACTGAATAAGTTACATTGCAAAAGTAATTTATTCAGTTTTTTTATGTCAAATTCGAAACTTAAGCCTACCAAAGGCTTACAAACTAAACTAGAAGATTTATTCGCTGAAACAGATTATAACCTTCGATATGAAAAAGGTAGTTTTAAATCTGGGTATTGCTTGATCAAAAATGCTAAGGTTGCAATTATCAATAAATATTACAGCCAAGAAGGAAAAATCCAATCGATGATTGATATATTAAACGAAATTGATATTGACACATCGGGTTTAACAGAAAAAAATCTAGAACTTTATAATATAGTCACACAAGAAGGTTTTAGTCTTTAATATAGAAATTATGAAAATCACTTTTCTTGGCACAGGTACTTCTCAAGGAGTTCCAATTATAGGCTGCAATTGTGATGTTTGTCGATCTATAGATTTTAGAAATAAAAGATTAAGATCCTCGATCCACATTGAAACTGATGACCACAAAAGTATCATCATTGACTCTGGACCAGATTTTAGACAACAAGTCCTTCGAGAAGGAATTACTCAACTAGATGCTTTAGTATTTACGCATCAACATAAAGATCATACTGCAGGAATGGATGACATTAGAGGGTTTTACTTTCTGAATAACATGATTCCTATTAATCTATATGGTACAGAAGCCGTTTTTAATCAATTAAAACAGGAGTTTAGTTATATTTTTGTTGAAAATAAATACCCTGGAGTTCCTTCAGTTGAATTACATCCTATTACTAAAGATGAAAATTTCAAAATTGGAGACACTACTATTGTTCCAGTACATGTATGGCACAAAGATCTCGCTGTAATGGGTTTTAGGATTAATAAATTCTGCTATATCACTGATGCCAATAAAATAGATGATGATCAACTAGAAAAGCTCTACAACTTAGATGTTTTAGTAATTAATGCTTTACAAAAAACACCTCACCAATCTCATTTCACACTTCAAGAGGCTTTAGATTTAATCAATAAATTAAAACCTAAAAAAGCTTACTTGACTCATATAAGCCATCGACTAGGCTTACATAAAGATGTTGAAAAAGAGGTTCCTGAAAATGTTTTTTTAGCTTATGATGGATTAAAATTTGAAGTATAAAAAAGAGCCCTTTCTTTTCGGAAAGGGCTCTTTTGGTATAAGATATATCTTACTGAGGTAATTCTGCGATGATAGTTTCACCACCTCTAGTTTTCTGTTCTAACTCCACATTGATTTTTGTACCAACAGGTAAAAAAACATCAATTCTTGAACCAAATTTAATAAATCCGTATTCTTCTCCTTGCTTTACAGATTCTCCTTCATTGATATACCATCTAATTCTTCTAGCTAAAGCTCCTGCAATTTGACGATAAAGTACTTGAACACCATTTGGGCTTTCTGTCACTACAGTTGTTCTTTCATTCTCAGTACTTGACTTAGGATGCCAAGCTACTAAAAATTTACCTGGATGGTATTTAAAATATTTAATAATACCTGTAATAGGATTTCTGCTTAAGTGAACATTTACAGGTGACATAAATATTGAAATTTGAATCCTTTTATCATTAAAGTATTCATTTTCTTCTGTTTCTTCAATCACAACAACTTTCCCATCTGCCGGTGCTATAACTAAATTTTCCCCTTGAGGAATTGTACGTTTAGGATTTCTAAAAAACTGTAATATTAGTAAGTAAAAAATAACACTTACAGTCGTAACTACTCCCTGTGCAATAGTTGCATCAGGCATGAAGTAATAAAGTGGCGCATTTAGGACAACTAAAATTATTAATAATGAAATTAATAAAGAATGTCCTTCCTTGTGTATTGTCATGAATGTGTTTAATATATCCTAAATAGAATGATTGAAACCATCTAATATTATAACGAAATGAACTAAGGTTCCTAATAAAACATACAAAGGTACAATTCTTAGTAGAATATATATACTAAAAAGTTTAAAAAATTAATGTCCTGCCCCTATAATGCGGAGTCTCTTGCGGTTTCTTTTTTCTTTACGTTGAAGTTTTTGCTGTTGTCTCTCTGATTTTGTCTTTTTACGTTTAGACTTTTCAACTTGTCCTCTATGTACATCGCCGTATTTTTGGTTTTGTCTGTACTTATAGGAATTTCCTCTAACGACTGCACCACCTAATACAGCATGCGTATGTTCTTGTTGTACACTACATGTTTTAATAGGACATAATTGTTTTTTCTGTTTTATAGTATAAGCAACTTTTACTTCTGCAGACAAACGAGTCATAAAATAAGAATTACTAACTGTTTCACCATTACTATTTTCATACGATCCACTACTACCACTAAAGTGTGAATTGAGCATTCCTGAAATACTAATTTTATCCGTCACATATTGGGTATAGCCAACACCTAAATTTAATCCAAAACCAGAAGTTGTCTCTTTAACTTCCATATTTACCGCTGAAGTATCGGTATATGTTAAGCTACTCGTATGATAAGTTGGTGCTACTCTCACATAAAAACTTTCTTGAACATGTGGCAAGAAATAGTTTCTAAAAAATTTCAACAGGTAGAAATCTCCATATATCGATATGTCATTAAAACGAGCGTTTGCTTCAGCTGTGAAAGTAGAATTATCAGCAGATCCACTATAATATGTTTGACCGTAACGTAATCCAACTGCTAAACCATCCATTACTAAATAGTCAGAGGAGATATTCCAACCCCAACCCCAATTTAGATTAGGTGAATTAAATTCGCCATTAACACCTGGTGCAGTAATATTTTCTTTCCATTTGCTAGAAAATATATTTTCTGATTGCAAACCTACACCCGCTTTCCAAATCGCGTATTGTGCCATGCCTTTTTGCGAAAAAAACAGCAAAAATGGAATGATTATCAATCTATGAAAAAATTTTAGAGGCATCTATTTTAATAATTCAATACGTTTGGAATAGCATAAAACACTATGCAACTTCTATGCAAGTTTATGCATAAGCTTACAAATTTATATCTTTTTATTTATTAGACTATAAAAAAAGAGTTCCCGAAGATCGAAAACTCTTTCCTTTAAACTAAACTAACAAACAAACTTTCAACTAATAAATATTTTTATGAGAGTTAATTAAGAAGCTTGACGTACCTCGCATAACACTGAAGTCATATTATCCAATACTCTTTCAATCATATGTACCGGTGCTTCTTGACTAATAATCTCTTTGTAATCTTTTTTGGTTAGAAGTTCTTCTTGACTTCTTGAATTGCTGAATAATTCAAAAATACGCAACTCTACATATTGCTCTAAAGCATAATCAAATAATGTTGCTTTATCAACATCAATTTCATCATCACATAAAATCACGTCATATACTGGGTTCACCAATTCTTTTGAACGTGTTATCTTTAATGTTCCTTTGATATCTTTTTGATCTGAAGTGATCTTAGAGTAATTGAAGTTAAATTTGATAATCATCTAGGTTACTATTTTTTGTCAGCGATATAATGTTTTTGGTAGATATCTTAAATCCACGTATGCAATCAAGGAAAATATGAAATTATCAACAAAAAAATAAGAGTAAAAGATACACGATCATTGAAATAATCCAATACTTTCTTCAATTAAATCTATTTAAGATCTACATTAGATACAATGTTAAATAACATTAACTAATAGTGAGCATTTACTCACAAAATGTTTTACAATTGTATTTTTTGTTATAAAAAAGTACAATTTTAAGAATTTTAATTTTTCATTTAAAAAAAGTGGAATACAAAAAAAAGAATCTATAAATGTTATAGATTCTTTTTCAACTAACAAACAAACTTCCAACTAATTTTTAAGTAGCAATAAGCTATTTTTTGGGTTATAATATCTTTAAACTAAGATGCATTTCTTAACTCTACATCATCAGTTATTAATTCAAATTCATCCAGTTTACTTTTGATTAACTCAAAAGATAACTCTTTGGACAACTCATTATAGTAGTCATCCATTGTTGGTTGAATATCTAATCCTCTAAAATTCAAGAATGTTTCATAAATCCTTGTTTCAGCATATTGATTAATCCCCATATTCAACAAAACAAGCCTTTCACTTTCTGAAATAACCTCTCCATTCACTTCAACATCATATCTTAACAGGTTATTTTTCGATGTAACTTTTAAGAATACTGGGAAATTGATATCGGAATATTTCAATTCACCTTCTAATGATATTTTATGTAAAACCGTCATATTTTCTAAAAGTTAAATGAAAGGATAATTATATTATTCAGAGGCTCTGTGCCTTTATTTGATAACTCTAAATAATTGTAAATATTTCAAATGTACAATATACACCCCCCTATTAAATACATTTTATTAGAATAGTTATATGATTTACTTTATATCATTATATTTTGAAATGTTTTTTTTTAAAGTCTAAGGAACTTTTTTCTTTTGATAGAAATAGTTCATTTTGGAATAAATAAATAAGGCATATAAATATTGTGTAAAAAAAAGTACCAATTTAACATTGGTACTTTCATGAAAAGCTAAACTAGTTTAACCTTTCTAAGAACATCTAAAGGGATATCTTTAGATAAATCTTCTATACATTCCTTAAATGACACTTCTTTTTTTGTTTTTCTTAAGAACAGAAATCTTTCATAAAGCATTGATTTCAATTCAGTTAAGGTAATTTCTGTGTGAGTAATTTCTTTTTTTGGTGTTGACAAAGAGTAATTTAAAACAATTGAAGATTTGGAAATAATAGAATTTTGATAATAAGAAATTGTAGAGTGTACAGTCATATATTAAGATAGTTAGGTAAAAATTTCAAACAGTTGTTAAGGATAATGGACAATATTATAAAAAATAAATTAGCATCAAAATTAAATTGTAAGTTTAACACTTAAATAAAAAAAGAATCTGCAAATTTTACAGATTCTTTTCACTAAAACTAAACTAACAAACAAACTTCCAACTAATCGAATATTTTATAAAAGCTTACGCTTTATTTATTTTATTTCTTTGTTCTTTATGAACACATCTCTAAACAAGTATATTTTTTACACTTAACCAAATTTTCATTTAAACTTATTTACATTTATTAAAATAATTCAATTTCAATCCTAATGAATACTACTTTTGAAGGTATTCTTGATAGACGTACCCTGATGCTCCAATTGCTCTTACTTTCATCCAATTTTCCTTTGATTCCATCAAAATGAGTTTTGTTTTATTTTTCAATCCACTTGGAATAACCTTTTTAGCATTTATAGAAGGTGAAAAGCGTATGTTCAAATTACCTGACTGTGTTTTTACGAAGAAGTTAGCATCCTCTTTAATAACATATTGAGAAGCTACCCAACCTTCTGCTATCAACTCAATTACTTCAGTCCATTCATCCAATTGATCTTTAACAATTAATTTTTGATCATTATTTAACTGTTTTACGATTTCTGCATCTGTACTTGGAGATGATCTTAAATTTAATTTTGATGAAACTCTTACTTTTGCTAAATCACCAATTTTTAAGGGCGAGAAAATTTCATTTATACTTATATGCTCGTTTTCAACATTTATTTCTGCTTTTCCTTTCACCTCAATAGAAAAAGCATTTCCTAAACTAAGTAACTTATCCATTGTTAGTTTTGAATTCAACAAGTCAAGTATTCCATCTTGTACTTTATCTTTATAACTTAAATCTCCGTAACCATTTCCTACTAATATACAACCTCTTGTATCTGTGTAAAAGTTTCCAGAATGAATTAAAATTGCTGTTCTATCTGGTACTTCCTTTCCGTCTAATGTTTGAATATGAAAGGAGCGATTTGCATATCTTCCAAAATCTCTAAAAACAGCTTTATAATTTCCTTCTGGAATACAGGATATCTGATTTTGATTGTCTTTCCATGGTAATTCTAAAGTATCGCAAGTAAAAACAATCTTATTATTTTGATCTACAATTGTTAAAGTACCAAGAGTTTGATGCGTAGAATAAGTCTTTCTTAATAGTGTTGCTTTCATTAATCTTTAAGTTTAGTTAGCATTTCAATCTAATTTTAAAAATAAATTTAATTGTTCCAAATCATCAAACCATTGAAAAACAATGTAAATAGTATGGTATAGGGTATTTTTTTTAGCATATTCGCATTATATTTTTTTTCGACTAATATAGAATACCAAAACTTCGAGATTTACAGAAATGAAAGTACTCATTCTTGGTTCTGGGGGAAGAGAACACACGCTAGCGTGGAAAATCTCCCAAAGCGATAAGCTAACAAAGCTCTATGCCGCTCCGGGTAATGCTGGAACTGCAGAAGTTGCACAAAACATCAGTATTAATGTTACTGATTTTCCAAAACTTGGACAGTTCGTTCAAGAAGAAGGTATCGACATGTTAATCGTCGGTCCTGAAGCACCACTTGTAGAAGGAGTAGCGGATTTCTTCGCAGAGAATGAAAACCTTTCTCACGTAAAAGTAATTGGTCCCAAAAAAGCAGGCGCTTTATTAGAAGGTAGTAAAGACTATTCTAAAAAGTTCATGGTACGTCACAATATCCCTGCAGGTGCATCAAAAACTTTTACATTGGATACACTTGAGAGTGGTTATGCATTTTTAGAAATGCAAAAACCTCCATATGTTCTTAAAGCAGACGGGCTTGCTGCCGGTAAAGGTGTTTTAATCATTGATTCAATTGAAGAGGCTAAAAACAGTCTTAAGGAAATGCTAAGCGGACAATTTGGTGAAGCTAGTAAATCTGTTCTTGTTGAACAATTCTTAGACGGGATAGAGCTATCAGTATTTGTTATCACAGATGGCAAAAACTATGTCACTCTTCCTGAAGCCAAAGATTACAAAAGAATTGGTGAAGGTGATACTGGGTTAAATACTGGTGGTATGGGAGCAATTTCTCCTGTTCCATTTGCTGATGCAAACTTCATGGCTGAAATCGATAAAACGATTGTAAAGCCAACAATTGAAGGATTAGCAAAAGATGGTATTGATTATGTAGGTTTCATTTTCTTCGGTTTAATTAAAGTAGATGGTAAACCTTATGTTATTGAGTACAATGCACGTATGGGTGATCCTGAAACCGAAGTTGTTATTCCTCGAATCAAAAGTGACCTTTTAGAAGTTTTAGATTTAGCAGCTCAAGGAAAACTTGATCAAGCTACATTAGAAATTGATGCACACTTTGCTTCCACTGTAATGTTAGTTTCTGGAGGATATCCTGAAGCTTATGAAAAAGGAAAAGAAATTACAGCAATTAAAAATATTGAAAATGTACTTCCATTTCACGCAGGTACATCTTTCAATGATTTAGGAGATGTAGTGACTAGTGGTGGTCGTGTGATCGCAATGACAGCAAAAGGAGATACAATGCAAGAAGCATTAAACAGATCATTTGCTGCTGCAGAAACGGTACAATTTGATCAAAAATATTTCCGAAAAGATATCGGATTTGATCTTTAATATATAAGGTATGTTTTCTATTAGAAAGCATACCTTTTCTCATAATTTTACTCAAACTATATTTACTATTAATCATAATAGTATTTTATTCATTTCAATTATACCATGAAAAAGATAGGTGTTTTAGGAGGTGGTCAATTAGGACGAATGATGATTCAATCGGCAATGAATTTAAACATTCAAGTCAAAACCTTAGATCCTGATCCCAACGCTCCCTGTAGAGCAATGGCACACCAATTTGTTGAAGGCTCAATTAATGAATATTTCACTGTCGTAGAGTTCGGAAAAGATGTCGATGTAGTGACCATTGAAATCGAAAATGTAAATGCTCAGGCACTCATCGATATTGAAAGACAAGGGATTGTTGTATATCCAAAGCCTAAACATATTCAGATGATTCAAGATAAGAGAGTACAAAAACAATTTTATCTTGATAATGGTATCCCAACTTCTCCATTTATTCTTGTTGATTCTAAAGATGAATTAGAACAACATAAGGATTTTCTTCCTGCTGTAATGAAAATTGGAAAAGGTGGCTATGATGGTCGTGGTGTACAGGTAATGAAAACGGAAGCTGATTTCGAAAAAGGATTCGATGCTCCTTCAGTTTTTGAGAAAATGGTTGATATTGATAAAGAAATCTCAATCATTGCTGCAAGAAATCCGAGTGGAGATATTTCTACTTTTCCAGCAGTAGAAATTGTATATCATGAAAGTAACCTTGTCGATTATCTTCTTTCTCCAGCTAATATTCCTGCTGAAATTGAAGAAAAAGCAAAAGTTATCGCTTATGATCTTCTTGAAAAACTAGATTATGTTGGACTATTAGCCATTGAGTTCTTTGTAGACAAAGAAGGAAATGTCATTGTCAATGAAATCGCTCCTAGAACGCATAATAGTGGCCATCAAACTATTGAAGGGAATGTAACTTCACAATTTGACCAACATATTCGTTCTATTCTTGATTTACCTTTAGGTGATACTAGTCGTAGATGCCCATCTGCAATGGTAAATGTACTTGGTGAAAAAGGGTACACAGGAGAAGCAAAGTATGTTGGAGTTGATAAAATTTTAGAAATACCTGGTGTTTATATTCACCTTTATGAGAAGAAATTTACAAAACCTGAGCGAAAAATGGGACATATTACTATTATCGCTGATGAAACAGACGAGTTGCTTGAAAAAGTAGCAAAAGTAAAAAAATACTTTAAAGTCATAGCAGAATAAATTTCTATCAAATACACAAAAATGGAGATGTTACTTTTTTAATATCTCCATTTTTTTTGGCATGACTTTCGACTACTATCTAAATTATTAAACGTTCCTATTTTATTATAATGAGAATATTATTTTTTCTTTTACTATTCATCCCCTTAACGATTACAGCTCAATCACTTATCCCTCTTTCTAAAGAAGGAAAATGGGGATTATCAAAACCTAATTCTGAGCAAGAAATAAGTTATAATTATCAATTCATCACTCCAATCAAAGAATATCAACTTTTCAAGGTTGGACAAAATTTCAAAGTCGGCCTTTTAGATAAAGATGGAAAGGAAATACTTTCTTGTAAATATTCCAGAGTAGAGATTATACACGCTAATCTTTTTGTGGTCTGGGATGAAAATGGAGCTTCAATTGTAGATGGAAGTGCTCAAACTATTTCACATAATTATTATCAGCATATCTCTCCTATTTTACCTTACCTTAAAGTTACAAATAATGGAAAAGTAGGGATAATTGATATGCAAGGAAATGAATTAATTCCAACTGCATATGATGAAGTGGTTTACAACGAAGAAAACCCAATATTCATTGTAAAAAGTGGAACAAAAGAAGGCTTTTATAGCTTAGAAGGAAATCAACAAGGTGAAATTGATTATAAATCAATACAAAACATTGCCCATCAACAAGTATTAGTTTCCTATGAAAATACACCTTTGGTATCTTTTATATTAATTGATGAAAAAGGAAACTTAAAGACTAAAAAAGATTTCAATAAAATAGAGGACTTCAAAGTTTTTCAAAAGAAATTTTATCTCAACGCCATCAAAAAAGGATTTGTTGCAAGTAAGCCCACATCGCCAGAGTGGATTGAAGTAATGGGTAATTATTTTTTAATCGCTCCAAATGGTAAAGAATTATTAGAAGGTAGAGATTTCTTTTATATTCAATACAATGAGAAAACAAAACTTACTATTGCTCGAAGAGAAGAAAGAGATGGTGTGTTGAATTATTATCTGATAGATCATCAAAAAGGAAAAATATTATTCAAACAAGATTTTAAAGATATTGTTTTTGCAGATTTTGGTGAAAGTAATTGGGCTAGAATAAGTGTAGATACTCTTTGGGATGGTTTAATTGATAAACAAGGGACAATCAAAAGAACGATTCAAGCTGATGGAAAAGAATATGGAATTCAAGATCTCGGCAATTTTTATGAAGGCAATGCTTACTTTAAGACAAAAGATAACCGTTATGGTTTTATTGATATCAATGCTAAAACTTCTATTCCTCCTACCTACACTTTAGCTTCCGATTTCAAAGAAGGTATTTCTATTGTAAAAAATGATGGTTTATACGGTGCGATCAATAAAAATGGAAAAGCAATTATCCCTATCACTTATGATGGTATTTCACTTGCTGAAAAAGGATGGTTTAGGGTCAAAAAAGGTTCTGGAAGTTTAGGTAAGTGGGGTATTCTAAATACGCAGGGAAAAGTTGTTCTAGATTTTAAATATCAAGAAATTAAACTGGATGAAAAGGGAGCAAATGTAAAGCTCAATGGAAAATGGGGACGCTATTTAAAAACGAATAAATGGGCATTTCCACCATCTATAAATGTCCCTAAAATCAGTGCTTTTAAAAATGGAATAGCAATGATTGAAAGAGGTCCAGAATATGATCCAATTGATCGAAAAACACTCATTGGCTACAAATATAAAGGGTATGTTAAAGAGAATGGAAAAGTTATTATCCCTCCTATTTACACTGAAATCATAGGCTTTGATGAAGCTTGGAATAAAGGTGAAGGTTTAGCAATTATTCTTAAAGGTAACTTAAGAGGTTTTGTAAATTATCAAGGAGATATTGTCTTGGAGGCTAATTTTAGAAGTACAGGAGATTTTACATCTGTATGGACTTTACATAAAGGTGTTGCTAAAGTAATGGACAAGGATGGCTTCGTTAGTTTTGTGGATTCCAATGGAAATGAAGTACTTCCTTATGAATTTAACGATATCAACTCACAATTTTCTAGGGTTTGGAATGATAGCAATGGTGTTACAACTGCAGCATTAAAAGGAAAATATGGGTTGATTAATTATAAGGGTGAAAGGAAATCAACTTTTGTATACACTCGCTTATTTCCTTTTAATTCATCTTTATTTGTAGGTACAAACGCTGAGAACAATTGGGGTTTAATCAATCAAGAAGGTGATACGCTAGTTGATTTCAAATATTCTAATGCATTACCTTTATCCAATAAATTCGCTCAATTTATCCAAGATACAACTGTTAATTACCAATTAGATAATAATGGTATTTGGTCCAAAAATGTGATCAAAGAGCAAGTTGAGGCTAGTATCATTACCCCTTCATTACAACAAAAAAGTGATTATATCTATCATTACGTTGGTGATGATTATGCGATTGTCTCTAAAAAAGGCAAATCTAAACTTCAAGGAATCATTGATTACAATCATAAAGTAATTGTAAAATTAAGCTTTAAGAAAATTAAACCTTTTGCTAACGGTTTAGCTGTAGCACAACAAAATGGAAAGTCTGCAAAAGACAGGAAATATGGTTTTATTGACAAGAAAGGAAAATGGGTAATTCCGCCTACTTATAATAATGCTTTATCATTTAATGATGGTCTTGCAGCAGTAGAATTAAAGAAAAAATGGGGATATATTGACTCAAATAATACGTTAATTATTCCGACAAAATATATTGCTGTTTCTGCCTTTGAAAATAATATAGCTGTTGTTGATCATCATTCCTTAATAAATAAAGAAGGTAAGGTTTTAGGGCATTTAGCAAAAGGAGAATTTATTAAAAAAGTTTCAGCACATCACATTATAGTAAAGGGAATAGGTTACGAAAGACATTTATCTTTAAATGGAGTAAAACTTTATGATAAGGAATTTGATGAAGTTACTGAATACAATGATTCAGGAATCGCGTTTGTCAAAAATGGAGAAATGTGGATTTTAAAAAGAAAAATTAATGATACTGAAATCACCAAGTCATTTACAAAAGTAGAAAAAGAGATTTACCTTAATAAATATGGTAATCATCGTAAAGTGGTCTCTTTAACCGGTGATGTCACACAAGATATTGTTTTTGAAAAAGTAAAGGATGGAGAATGGAGAATGATAGGATTAGATGGACAACCCTTAAATAATATCATTTTCCACACAGTAAGAAGTCATGAAAATGGAAAATATACTTTCACGATCAAACAGTTAGGTAAAATAACAAATAAAAAAGGGGAAATAATTACAGAGCATTTTATACAATCCTCTCAAAAGTATGATCAAGGAGTAATAATTTATACTGAAGGAAATTCTTCTTTTATTCAATAAATAAAATGGGCAGACCAATCACTAATTTGGTCTGCCCATTTTCTAGCATTAATCTTTTTTATTGACTAGAATGAATTCGAATCCATTAATATTTTAGCTTCACTAATTCCTTTATGTGTCAGTTCTGGACATGTGTGTTTACTATGTGATTCATTTTCGATAATTAGTCCATCCGTTTCCATAATACTTAAATAAGCATGTGATTCATCATCAGTTACAGATATACCCAAATGTCTTGCTACTTCTCCTAATGAGTCTCCCGTATTAATGAGCATTCCCACTAACAGTTTTGAAATTTTTGCTTGTTTTGACATAATATTTATTTAATTGAGGTTTAACAGGTATTTGTTAAGTGTTCTATTTACTATTACGTCACAAGAATATAGGAAGATGTTGTTCTTAACATCATTTATCTTAACATAGGACACTTTTAAAGTATTTAAATAAAACACCAATATATTTCGAATGACAAAAAAAATACATCAGTATCATTTTCAAATACTGATGCATTTTATATTACAAAATCAATAAGAGCAATTACACATTCCCATTGATTAAGGTCATTGCATATTTTGTTCCTTTAGGTGAAAGGTATGCAAATGTTTCTTTTGTAGAACGTTCAATTCTTGAAATAAAACCATCAGTTTCTAAATCAGAAACAAGGTTATTTAACTCTTCTCTATTTGTGTTGATTCCAAAACTTTTGGCAATCGCTTGTAGAGACTTCCCGCTGTTGATACACATCCCCATTAGGAATTTAGAATACTTAGCTTCGCTAGACATAATTTCGATCAGGTTATTAAATTTACTCAGTTAATACTTAGGCTGTTAACACTATATAAATGTCGTTGTTAGCAGTTATTATGACACAAAAATCAATGTTCTAAACCGATTTCGCAAACTTTTCTTGTTAATTATTTGTAAACGTATAAGAGTATGAATTACAATTAATTAGAAATTATTAGCAATTGATTCTAAATAGAAGGTATTAAAGTTATAATAGTTTAATCATTCTATTATCTTTGCACGTTCATAAAAAATTATCATGAGTAGTATCCGTAATATCGCTATCATCGCCCACGTCGATCATGGCAAGACCACATTAGTAGATAAAATGCTACACGCGGCACAATTATTCCGCGAAAACCAAGAGACAGGTGAGTTGATTCTCGATAACAACGACCTTGAACGTGAAAGAGGAATCACGATCCTTTCTAAGAACGTTGCTATCGAATACAAAGGAGTAAAAGTCAACATCATTGATACTCCTGGTCACGCCGACTTTGGTGGTGAGGTAGAACGTGTATTAAAAATGGCTGATAGTGTATTACTATTAGTTGATGCCTTTGAAGGTCCAATGCCTCAAACTCGTTTCGTTTTAGGTAAAGCCCTATCATTAGGTTTAAAACCAATCGTAGTAATCAACAAAGTTGATAAGCCAAACTGTCGTCCTGACGAAGTGCATGACCAAGTGTTTGATTTATTCTTCAACTTAGATGCTACGGAAGAGCAATTAGAATTCCCTACATTCTATGGTTCTTCTAAAAATGGTTGGATGAGTACTGACTGGAAAAATGAGACAGACTCTATCGTTCCATTATTAGATGGTATCATTGACCTTGTTCCTGAAGCTCCATCTCCAGAGGGAGATCCTCAGTTACAAATAACTTCTTTAGACTTCTCTAACTTCGTTGGACGTATCGCTATCGGTCGTTTAACAAGAGGTACTTTAAAAGAAAGAACTTTCGTTGGTTTAGCAAAAGCTGACGGTTCTATCAAAAAAGTACATATTAAAGAACTTCAAACTTTCGAAGGTTTAGGCCGTAAAAAAGTTGAAGAAGTACATGCAGGTGATCTTTGTGCAATTGTAGGTATCGATGATTTCGAAATCGGAGATACAGTTACAACAGTTGAAAATCCTGATCCACTTCCACGTATGGCAATCGAAGAGCCTACAATGAGTATGTTATTTATGATTAACAACTCTCCTTTCTTCGGTAAAGAAGGTAAATTTGTAACTTCTCGTCACTTACGTGATCGTTTATACAAAGAAACTGAAAAGAACTTAGCCTTAAGAATTGAAGCTACAGATTCAGAAGATAGATTTATTGTTTATGGTCGTGGTATTCTTCACTTAGCGGTATTGATTGAAACAATGCGTCGTGAAGGTTACGAACTTCAAGTAGGTCAACCTCAAGTATTATACAAAGAGATTGATGGCGTGAAGCACGAACCAATTGAAACATTAGTTATTGATGTTCCTGAGGAAGTTTCTGGTAAAGCTATCGAATTAGCAACTCAACGTAAAGGTGAGTTATTAATCATGGAGCCTAAAGGTGACATGCAACACTTAGAATTCCAGATTCCTTCACGTGGTATCATTGGTTTAAGAAATAATATCTTAACTGCCACTGCAGGTGAAGCAATCATGACTCACCGTTTCAAAGAATACGCTCCTTTCAAAGGTGAAATGTCTACGAAAACAAACGGTGCAATTATCTCTGACCAAACTGGTACACCTACCGCTTACTCATTAGATAAGTTACAAGATAGAGGTGTATTCTTCGTTGATCCAACAGAGGAAATTTACGAAGGTCAAGTAATTGGTGAATTCAACAGACCAATGGACTTAAGAGTAAATGTAATCAAGGGTAAGAAATTAACGAACATGCGTGCTGCAGGTTCTGATGACAATTCTAAGATTGCTCCTAAGCGTCAATTCTCATTAGAAGAATGTATGGAATACATTAGAGAAGACGAATTAGTAGAGGTTACTCCTGAGAATATTCGTATGCGTAAAATCAAATTGAAGTAATTCAGTTTGTCGCTATAAATAAGAAGAGGTTGTTCGATTTATTTTGAACAACCTCTTCTTATTTATATTATTTCTGAGATTTCCCGAAGATCTAATACAAAATTTTCCATTCCATTATCTCTCATTATTTGTTCATTATCTTTTCCTACTCCAATAAAGTCTAATTCTAAATTTTTAGCCGTAAGCAAATCCCAAAGGCCATCTCCCACTGCAATTATTTCATCAAAATTTTGCACTCCAAATAATTGTTCAGCTTGCTTGATTGCATTTCCTACAATCTCCTCTCTACTATAATACTCATCAGAAGTTACTAGTTGTTTGGGTAAGAAATCAATTCCGATTTGATTCAACTTATAAATTGCGGCTTCACGTATTGAACCAGTAGCAAAACATACAAATATATTTTCCTGAGAATTAATCCATTGAAACAGATTGTTTACACCATTAATTTCTTGAATTGTAGACTTTTTAATTTCTTCAGTGATCATAGATTTAAATACTTCAAATACATCAGCAGTAAACTTTTTATCTAACTCACTTTCATAGATAGCTTTTGCTACAAATGAATCTGTATGATGTTTAAAGGTTTTAAAATTAAAATCTTGTCTTTCAACACCTAGCTGTTTTAATACCTTTAAAAAAGAAGATATATGAATATGAACACTGTCTGTTAGTGTTCCATCGATATCGAATACAAGAAGTTTATATTTCATTATCTAACTATTTAATTCTAATAAAGTATAAAGATATAAAAAGAGGTTACCATTATCATGATAACCTCTCCAACTTAGTATGAAATGAAATGAATTATTATTTATATATCTTTTTTTACTTGTCTCTTCTTTGATGTAATAAAGTTATAAAACTTTTTTACCGTATTAAAAAGATTATCAGAATTGTACCACAAGTTCAACTCGAAGTACTATAAAATTTAAAGTCTGATAATTTTCTAATCTTTTTTATAATACGATACTTCAAAGTTAAAGGTTTTGTTTTTTCTAAATTATGTATTTAAACAAGGTTATTCAATCTTTTTACCATAGATTAACCTGCGAAAAAACATACAAGTCATTACAATTATATCAATAAAAACACCACTTTATTACCATTTTACTAAAATTAATATTTAATTAATAGGCAATTCATACAGAATTAAATATTCACTTATTTTTTGAAATTTAAAAATATGATTCATGAGATATTTCAAACAGTATTTTTAACTGAATTATAACATAAATTCAAAACTTAAACAACAGATTAAATCAAATAACGGAATAGAATTCTAAACATATGAAAATTAACAAAATAGAAAGGGAATAAACATTACATTTATTCCCAAAATATTACAATTTATAATTTTAGAGTTTTTGGCTTCTTACTAAGTACCAATATCTATCTGACTCTCCAAATCTTCCATATTCTGTATCTAAAGTACTTCCATCCAAATAAGCGTCTCCTCCATTATTTTCAGTACCTAATGAATAAATAGGATCATTTGGTGCTTTGATCAAGGTCCAAAGTTGACCACCCCAGAAAGATCCATCAGGAACTTTTTCATTCAGAGTAATTCTATTTCCATCACCAGGTTCTGTTGCTTCTAAATAATAATCTGTTCCGTGATAAAAGTTAGAAATTGCATATCTATCTCCCTGTTTATGGAAAACCCATTTTTTTTGTGGATTTTGAGTTTCAGGAAATAAAACAAATATATTTCGGTCTTCTATTTTAGAAGTTAATGATCTATTATCTCCAAGGTTTAATCTATCATAATTAGTTATAAAATAAACATAATGTTCACTTACAGGAACAGTTTTAAATGTAAAAGTATAATCTCCACTTAATCCATTACCATTGATATCTTTCACCCCATCTTGTGATAGATATACATTATACTCTGTTTCAGTTTCTCTTAAATCTTCATCTGCTGTAAATGTCACCACCTTTCCATCAACGGAATAACTTCCCTCAATCAAATTAGCTCCTCTTCGAAATTTAAATGTATTTTCATTTACAGTAGCTCTATCAATTTCTTTGTTAAAAGTAATAATTGCTTCTTTATCAATAATTTCAACATTAGTTGCTTCATTTGATGGAACATGTGAAACAATTGAAATTGGAATCAATTCAGTTGTAAAATTTAAAATAACTTGATCTTCTAATTGATTCCCTGCCAAATCACTAACATTAGGTTCAATTATTAAAGTATATGAAGAACTTCCGAAAAGCGTACTTCTAGGTGTCACTTTTAATATATTGTTTTGAAAAACTATATCTATAGCCACCTCATCTGAGGTTCTTTCATGAACAAATGATACATTATTCTCAAGAGAACTTAAATCTAATTCTTCTGAAAAAGTTACTTCAATTGTTGAATTAACAGGTACATCAATAGAAGATGGTGAAATTGAAAAATCTACTGCAAATGGAGCTATTAAATCAGGTTCTACTTCAGTAGTAAATAAAATTGGTGTTGTCGTACTCATCACATTTCCTTCAATATCTGATATACCTGATACTCTCAATGAATATTCTGTTTCGTATTCTAGAGGTTCAGAAGGAGTAAAAGTAACTGTATTTTGTCCATAAGAAACATTGCCTCCTATAAATGAATTACTATTATTTATGGTTAATAGTAATGCTTCTTCAATTGTAGCTGAAGATACTCTTTCATCAAATTCAATAACTATATTAGTATTAATAGAAACACCTGTTGCTCCAAATTCTGGAGTTACACCTATAATAGATGGGGCTGTAAGATCGGAATCTTCTATAGTCTCTATATTACATGAATAAATTGCTATAGAGATAAATATAAAAAGTAGTTTATTAAAAATATTCATCATAGTACATTTAGCTTTGTGATTAATTTCTTATCATAAAAGTAACATGATACTTTGTTGTAAATTAGTTTTTGTACATGAACGGTTCAAACGCTTACATGAATGGTAAAATCTAGGAAGTAAAGGATGTATTGACTATATTTCAGTATAAATCTGCTAATTGACCAAGCTTTTATTCTATGAAAAAGATACTTACTAACCTATTCTTTTTTTTATTTTTTGGAATACTTTCAACATCAGCTCAAATTACAATAGATAGTCTTG
The DNA here is from genome assembly GCF_056161045.1 of Flammeovirga sp. AWQ4_249. Taxonomy (NCBI): domain Bacteria; kingdom Pseudomonadati; phylum Bacteroidota; class Cytophagia; order Cytophagales; family Flammeovirgaceae; genus Flammeovirga; species Flammeovirga sp. AWQ4_249. Next base: position 104,606 of record NZ_JBSWYJ010000010.1, on the reverse strand, counting down.
AAAAATATACACCAAACCCAGATAATCCTTGGGATCAGATCGATCATGCTATTGGATTAGGTAGACTTTATATGGGGAATGGAAAAGGAAAAGAAGGAAGAGAACAAATTGAGAAACTCTATTTTTTAGCTGATAAATATAATATTCAAGATGCTAAGAGTTACGCTTTAGTTATTGAGAACTTGGAAGCTTATTTAATATTGAATGATGCTGATAAAGCTATTGCTTCTTGTATCGAAGCTGCTAAAATTGCCAAAGAAGTCAATAATAAAGATGCGTATGTCTATGCTACTTATCAATTAGCAGAAAATTATGTTTATGAAAAGGGAGAACTATTAAAAGGTAAAAACATCCTCGTTGATTTATTAAATGAACTTGATGAGACGGTTTCTTTAAAAAATAAAGGAGTTATCTACAAAAACCTAGGTTACTTTTATGAACAAATGGACAGCTTGGAGTTAAGTCATTATTATTATGATAAATCCATAAATATATTCAAGGGATTAACTAAAGAATTACCAATAGATCCTAAAATTGGTAGAGTTAGTTCACAAATTGGGACTCCTTATCAACTTTTAGCCTACACTTATTACTCTTTATGTGATTTGAATTTAAAGGAAGGCAATACCATTTTAGCTCTTGAAAATATAGAAAAAGCTGTTCAAGCTATGGCAAAATCTGGATTAGAGATCGATTTAGCTTCGATGTATGGAAAGCAAGGAGTTGTTTATTCAAGTCTAGGAAATTATGCTCAAGCTTTAGAAGTTTTACAAAAAAGTAGAAAAACTTTTGAAGCCTTTGATCTAAAAAGAGATAATGCTTTAAATAATGGCTTAATGGCTGTCATTTATCTTAAAATGAAAGATTTTGAGAATGCTGAAAAATTAGCCTTAAAAAATTTAGCATATTATAAAGAAGTAAACCATAAAGTAGAATTAGTCAAAACATACACTCAATTAATAGAGATTAAAATCAGAACTGATGAGATAGAAGAGGCAAAAAAACTCTTTAAAATTGCTCAAAAAATTAATGATAACCTTGATAAACAAGTGTTAGAAACAGGTTTAACTCGACTATCGGGATTAATTGCACTTGAGGAAAAAAATTACGCTAGAGCTAAGAATGAGTTTGTAGAGCTATCAAGAAGTAATAACATAAAAACGAAAGTAAATGGTAATTTTTATTTAGCAAAGGTATTTCAAGATAAAGGAGAATATGATTCTGCTATTTATCATGCTAAAGTAGCTTTAGACTATCAAGGCAAACAAAAAAATATAGATATCAGTAGAGATACTTACAAACTACTGAGTGAACTGTATCAGTTGAAAGGTGACTATAAAGAAGCTTATCTAAATATTGAAAATTATATCCAATACATTGAAGATATCTATGGAGATAATGCACAGGCGTTATTAAAAGAGGAAACAGTAAGACAAGATGTATTGAATTATCAAAAAGCTAAAGTTCTTGCTGAAGAAAATGCAAATCAATTATCAGAATTAAACAGACTCTATCTTTTCATTGGAATTATATTGATTTCAATGGTTCTGGTATTCGTATTCATGTATTTAAAACTTCGAAAAGCAAAAGAGCTACTTAATTCTCAAAATATTGAATTACAGCAACTCAATTCAACAAAAGATAAATTCTTCGGTATCATTGCTCATGACCTGAGAAGTCCTCTATTAGGTTTACAAAGTGTTGGTGATCAGATGGGGTATTATCTCAAAAAAGGGAAGTTTGATAAGTTGGAAACACTTTCACTAAACATTGATAAAACAACGAAAAAGTTAACAGGGTTATTAGATAACTTATTGAATTGGGCTTTAATACAAAATGGTATGATCCCTTACAATCCTGATACTATTGATGTTAAAGAAATCATTGAAGACGTAATCAGTCTATTACAACCTCATGCGGACTTAAAGCAAATTGAACTTTTAAATACTATAGAAGAAGAAACATTGGTACATGCAGATGAAAAAGCGATTCATACAATCGTTAGAAATATTATTTCCAATGCAATTAAATATACGCCAAAAGATGGTAAAGTAACTGTAGATGTCTCGTTAGCCAATGAAAAGTGTATGATTACAATCAATGATACAGGAACAGGAATTTCAGCCCAAGCCATCCCTAATTTATTTAAGTTAAACATGAAGAGTAAAAAGGGTACCGTTGGTGAAAAAGGAACGGGTCTAGGTTTATTACTTTGTAAAGAATTAGTTGAATTGAATAAGGGTTCTATTTTTGTAGAAAGTAAAGAAGGAAAAGGATCTAGTTTTATGTTTTTAATTCCTTCAGTTAATAAATTAGCCTATGCGTAAGCTGAGTATATATATCATAGAAGATGAGGAGTTGTATGCTAGCCAACTAGAAATGTTGGTCGATAAATTAGAATATGATTTAGCGGGTATTTCTGATAATAGTGATACTGCTAAAGTTGAGATTCAAAAGTTTAAACCTGATTTATTATTGGTGGACGTAAATATCAATGGAACAATGGATGGCATTGAATTAATGACATCTCTGGATACAAAAATCCCCTGTATATTCATTACTTCATTTCAAGATGATGAAACTTACAATAGAGCAAAGAAAGTAGGTCCTCATGCCTACTTAGAAAAGCCTTTTAACGAAAAAAGCTTAGAAAGGAATATAGAATTGGCATTAAATGCTTCAAACACTTACAAAGAAGAGAAAATTGCATTAGGAAATAGTCTTTTTGTAAAAAATAGAAATACTTTGACTAAGATTGAGATCTCTGATATTAATTATCTTGAAGTAGAAGATCGTTACAGTACTATTCACACAAATGATGGAAAAAAATATGTCCTTCGAATGAGCATGAATGATGTTCAAGACAGAATGCCTGAAGATTTATTCTTTAGAATTCATCGAAAATACAGCATTAATATCAACCGAATCACGTCTCTAGATTTACAGGATAATCTGATTTATATTGATGACACCCCTCTTTCAATAAGTAGGAGTAAAAAAGATGAGCTACTTCAAAAATTGGAGTGGTTACAATAGAAAAAAGCGATATCAGCACTTTTCATCTGATATCGCTTTTTCTTTAACTTAAACCTTCAATTAAACCATTTTTAAATTTGATTTTATTGGCTTGTGGTTCTTTTGGTAATCCTGGCATCCTCATAATACTACCCGCTCTAGCTACAATAAATCCAGCTCCATTATTGATTAATAGATCTTCGAAGTGAATATGAAAACCTCCATCAGGTGCTCCCAATATTTTAGGATTATCTGTAAATGAACTTTGAGTTTTAGCAATACAAACAGGTAAGTTTGTCATACCATATTTTTCTATACGCTTCAATTTCTTCAAAGCTTTAGCATCCATTTTTATTCCATCAGCTCGATAAATTTTTCGAGCGATTTTATCCAATTTATCATAAATAGAATCTTCCAAATCATAAGTGAATTCTAATTTTTTAGAAGGATTACTTTCTATTAATTCGACCACTTTATTTGCTAAATCCACCGCTCCTTCTCCGCCTTTTGAAAAGCTATCATTGATTGCAAATTCCACTTTTCTTTCTTTACACCAAGCACGTACAAAATCCATTTCTTTTTCTGTATCAAAAGCATATTGATTAAAAGTAACTAATACAGTCTGACCGAAACCTTTCATATTTTCAATATGACGTTCCAAGTTCTGCATTCCTTTTTCTAAACCTGCTAAATTTGGTTTCTTGATTTCATCTAAAGATACACCTCCATGAAGTTTCAAAGCTTGTGATGTCGCTACTATTACGGTTAAATCTGGATTTAGTCCAGCTTTTCTACATTTTATATTAAAGAATTTTTCTGCACCTAGATCAGCTCCAAAACCCGCTTCAGTAATAGTATAATCTGCATAATTCATTGCCATTTTTGTTGCCAATACAGAATTACAGCCATGAGCAATATTCGCAAATGGTCCTCCATGAATAAACGCTGGTGTATTTTCTGTTGTTTGCACCAAGTTAGGATGAATCGCCTCCTTCAGTAATACCGTCATAGCACCTTCAATGCCTAAATCTCTTACATAAACAGGGGCATTATGATGATCATATCCTAGGTAGATATTTCCAATCATTTTCTGAAGATCCTCTCTACTTTCAGCCAAACAAAGAATTGCCATCAATTCAGATGCTGGTGTAATATCAAACCCTGCCTCTGCCACATCTCCATTACCAATTCCTCCAAGTCCAGTGATAATTTGTCGAAGTGTTCTGTCATTCACATCCAATACACGCCTCCAATTGATTGACTTTAATTGTTTTCCAGATGCTCTTTCAAAATGCTGATGATTATCCACTAATGCTGAAATCATATTATTGGCAGAAGTAATAGCATGAAAGTCTCCTGTAAAATGTAAGTTGATATCTTCCATTGGCAATACTTGTGCATGTCCACCACCGGCAGCTCCACCTTTCATTCCAAAACAAACACCTAATGATGGTTCTCGTAATGCTGGAATTGCATTTTTTCCTATTTTTTGAAGTCCTAAAGCCAACCCTACTGAAGTCGTTGTTTTTCCAATTCCTGCTCTCGTTGGGGTAATGGCAGTGACTAGAATAAGCTTGCCTTTATTATTATTTTTTTTACTCAATAATTCATAAGGTACTTTCGCCATATGATGTCCATAGGGGATCAATTCATCTTCGGGAATACCTATATTTTTCCCTATTTCATAGATACGACGTAATACCGTTTCTCTTGCTATTTCAATGTCTGTTTTCATAGCGATCCGTTAATTATTTTATATATGTTTGATATGGTTACTTTAATGTATTGACAAATTAATCTATATTTAAAGTAAATAAGGTGTTCAAAATCACCATTAGCCAAAAAACACATACTATGTCATTAGAATTAATCAACTACAAAAAGGAACATCAAATTGGTTTTGTTTCCTTAAACCGACCTGACAAACGAAATGCATTAAACCATCAATTAGTTTCTGAACTAAAGCAAATATTAGATCAAATCGAAAATGATAATGAGGTAAAGGCTGTCGTTTTAAAAGGAGAAGGAAAAGCATTTTGTGCAGGTGCAGACTTAGCTTATATTCAAGACCTTCAAAATTTCACTTACGAAGAGAATTTAGAAGATTCTAATCATTTGAAAGACCTATTTTTAAAGATCTATAACTTCCCAAAAATCATTATAGCTAGTGTACATGGAGCGGCTATTGCCGGAGGCTGTGGCTTGGCTACAGTTTGTGATTATGCATTTGCTGAATATGATACTAAATTTAGCTATTCAGAAGTAAAAATTGGTTTTATCCCTGCCATAGTCAGTATATTTTTAGTCCGAAAAATTGGAGAAGGTAGAGCTAAGCAATTACTTCTTTCAGGACAGATTCTTAAAGCACAAAAAGCATTAGAATATGGATTAATTAATGGTATCACTTCCGCTTCGAACTTAGATCAAGAAGTTTTAGAATTCACCTTTAAAATAATTCATGAAACTTCATTGCAAGCTAAAACAGATACTAAAAAATTAATTAATTCAACTTGGCAATTACCAATCGAAGACGCTTTAAATGTTGCAGTAGAAGCGAATGCTAAAGCAAGAAGTAATGAAGATTGTAAAAAAGGCATTGCAGCTTTTTTGAATAAAGAAAAAATAAAGTGGTAATAATAAAGTGAAAAATGACAATTAAAATTATAGATTTTGAAGATCAATATGCTTCCCATTTTGGTCAACTAAACTTTGAATGGCTTGAAAAATATTTCTATGTAGAAGAGTATGACAAAAAAGTACTCAATAATCCAAAGGAATACATTTTAGATAAAAATGGATATATATTCTTTGCTTTACGAGAAGATGAAGTTGTGGGAACTGTAGCTTTAATAGATAGAAATGATGAAGGCTATGAATTATCGAAAATGGGGGTTACTGAAAAGTATCAAGGACTAAAAATTGGTGAAAAGCTTCTTCAACATGCATTAGATTTTTCATGGTCCAAAGGCCTAAATAGGGTATTTTTGGATTCTAATCGAAAATTAAAGCCTGCTCTTCATCTTTATGAAAAATTAGGGTTTACTGAAATTCCTGTTCCTAAAGACACACCCTATGAAAGATGTGATATTAGAATGGAGATCTTTAATAAGAAAGACTTAAAAGTTTAATTTACTTTACATTTAATTGACAAAAAAAGTGATTATTTACCATAAAAGGTACATTGTTACCTATTTATAACTTTCATGTAGTGAATAAAAATTAATACTAGTGTATTTAAAACTCTTATTGCGTAAAATTGGGGAAACTTAATTTTATCTATACAATTTATAATGAGAGGATTATTTACCCTAATCGTCTTTACCTTTTTATCGATTCCACTTTGGGCAAACAACAACAAACCAGAAATCTATAAAAGAGTAAACAGTCAATACAATGACCAAGAAATTGTGATTGCAGTTAATCCTAGTACGGAAACGATCACAGAGTTTGAAGGATTGCCTAAGGAAGGTGAAATGAACTTTGGTGGTGTAGATGTACAAATCTTTAAAATGTCTGGAGATTCACTTGCTTACATACAAATGGGCAATAAATGTGCTTGGACGCATTTTGAAGATGATGACAACATTAATTCTGTAGTCAGAGAACTAATTGTTGTGGCTTACAACAATTAACAAGTAAAAGGGTTATCATCTAATACATAAATGATAACCCTTTTATATCTATTGTTCAGTATACTTATGCAACTTTTTCCACTGAATAAACTTCATTTACAATAGCATAAAATTCATCGATTAAAGCCTGATCAGTAAAAGCTTTATTCATTGGTTTTTGGTTAACAGTAGTTCCTAAAGTTTTCCCTTCAGGTGAACCTAAAATATCTCCATTACTTCCTATATTTCCTTTAATGGCTTTCACATACTTTTCAGCTGCTTGAATTGGAGATTGTGCCATACCTAGCCATTTCATCATTGTAAAGCCAATATTTTCTAGAAACCATCTCTCTAGTGCAGGTTTAGAAGCTAAACCATTTGTCCCATATGTTAAACCTGGAGTAAACCAAATGTATTCACCTCTTTCAGCATCGTCTTGAGATAATTTAGCAACCAATAACGCACTCATTAATTTGGAAATACCCATTGCGTTCATATCATGGTATTTCTTTCCTTTACTATCACCTTGAATATATTTTCTTAATTCTTCAGGAGATTTAAAAGATGGCTTTTCCATCATTCCTGGAATACCTCTCGCCCCTTCTCCTCCAGCATAGATTACTTTATAATTTTCAGCTAATAAATTATTTTTCTTAAGGTTTTGTAGCACAATGTAACCTCCAATAACATTCTGGAAAATAGTTTTTTCAATCTTTTTCCCATTATAATTAATGTATTCAAATTCCTTCCCAAATATTACACCTCCGGACTGAAGAAAAACAACATCAATTTTAGTATTAGATGGTATTTTATTAACACCCTCTTCAATTGCTTTTGGGTCATTCATATCGAATCCACCAAAAATTTCTAAACTGTCAACTCCGTTATTACTTTTTGAAGTTAGTAACACCTTATCTTTCGCCTCTTTAGCCTTAGCTAAAGTTCTACAAGCCATAAGAATGTTTTTTATCCCCATCTCAAAAAGGATCTTCGTAGTTTCTAATCCCATGCCTCCATTTGCTCCAGTAATAAATACAGTACTTTGTTTTGATATATTGCTCATAATAGTAATAGCGTTTATGTTTTTTTGATAAAACAAAGTACGGGTAAAAAGTCTACTATAAATTGGAATTTCAGCTCAATAAGATGGTAAATTAGGTCAACTTAAATTTTATCTAGAATCATTAATAACTCGCTTAACATCATAGCGGTAGCACCCCATACAGTATGTCCATAAACATCAAAAGCTGGCGTTTTGAATTTTACTCCATTATCGAGTCTAATTACATGTTCCTTATGATTATCTTCATTTCTAAGATGACAAATAGATGTTTCTACCACTTTGTCTACTTCATAATAATCTATATTATACTTAAAAACGTCACTATAATTAGCAACTACAGGAATCACATGCATATTAGAAGGTGGAATATAGATATCTGATAAGGTTCCTAATACTTTATCTCTTTCCACACAAACACCTATTTCTTCATAACACTCACGTAAAGCAGTTTCTATCAAATCTTCATCTGTATCATCATATTTCCCACCAGGAAAAGCCATTTGACCACTATGTACACCATCATAAGAGGGTCTTTGGATCAATGGAAAAACCAATGAGTTTTCTTCTTCTTTTAAAAGAATTAATACGGCTGCTTTTCTAGCATTTTCAGGAATAACTAATGGTGTTTCCTCTTGACGTTTTAAAGATGACATTCTATCATGTGCATCTCTTCCAGGTTTAGGTTCTGATAATTTTTGTTTTAAAATATCTTTCCAATTGCTGTTTAGTTGACTTCTTTTACTCATAATGCTGCATTTAGGTAATTCATAATATACATTATTTCTTAAAGAGATAGTCATTTTATTGATAAAAATTAAAATTTGAACACAAAAAAAGGGTTAGACTTTCACCTACCCTTTTCTTGAATATATAATACTTAATGACCTATTTCAATTCAATAATCATTGAAGATTTACCAGGAATAGTCATTTCTTCACCAATCGTAATCGAGTCACCTGATAGGATATCTTTTCCTTGGTTAGCACCTTTTAATACTTCTGCAAAACGCTCTGTTTTAAAAGTCTGTGCATCATTATTGTTATTGATCACAACAAAAACAGTTTCTTTATCAGTATATCTTGCATACGCATAAACTTCATTGAAAGGTACCCAATGCTTTAAATTACCCGAAGCAATTGCAGTAGAAGATCTTCTCCATTGTAAAATCGTACGCATATAATTGAAGTAATCATTTTCTTCTTTAGTACGACCTTCCGCTGTGAAAGCATCTCTTTTATCACCTTCCCATCCACCAGGAAAATCCTGACGAAGATCTCCATGATGTCCACCTTTAGACATTAATATCTCTGTACCATAGAATATTTGAGGAATTCCTCTTGTTGTCAATAAGAATGTAGTTGCTAATTTCATATTAGGTAAGTTCTTATTGAACACACCATAAGCTCTATCTACATCATGGTTGTCAAGGAAGATTTTATTTTGGTTTGCATTATCATACAAGAAATCTTCTGTCAATGTCTTATAAACTTCTGTAATACTCCAATTATTTCTCCAAGTTCTATTGATAGCATCCCACACAGGGAAATCTGAAATGGATTTTAAAGTAGAAACGAAGCCATCTCTATTTTGGCCTCCTGCTTTCCAATACGATTCCCAAGTTGCTCCCGGTAACCAAGTTTCACCTACAATATAAAAATCTGGATATTCACTCAATACATACGATACCCAATCTGACATCATTTCTTTTTTGTTGTAAGTGTAAGTATCCATTCTGATACCATCAATACCTGCATATTCAATCCACCAAACAGATACTTGCATCAAGTATCTAGCTAAATAAGGATTACCTTGATTTAAATCAGGCATATGGCGATCAAACCATCCATCTGACATGATTTTCTTATCATAATCAGAACCATGGGGATCTGATAAAGCCTCACCTTTATAGTTTGTTTTCGTAAATTCTTTCCATTCATGAATCCAATCTTTCGAAGGTAAATCTTTCATCCAAGCATGACCATTACCAATATGGTTGAAGACAAGGTCCATTACGACTTTCATGTCTTTTTTATGTGCTTCATCAACCATATTTTTATACTCAGCATTTGTTCCGTGACGAGCATCAGCTTTATAAAAATTAGTGATCGCATATCCATGGTAAGACCAATCAGGTTGATCATTTTCTAAAAATGGAGTAAGCCATACTGTTGTTGCACCAAGATCATTGATATAATCTAGTTTTGACGTCACACCAGCAATATCACCACCATGTCTACCATCTTTATCACTTCTGTTGGCTTTTTGAGCCATTTGATTTTGTGTATCATTGGCTGGATTTCCGTTGGCAAAACGGTCCGGCATAATCAAATACATCACATCTTTAGAAGAAAGACCTTGTGCTTTAGTACTTGTATTTCTTGCTTTTAACTCAAAATCATATACTAATTCCTTTGACCCATTTTTAAACTTAATGGGATATTTTCCTGGTTTAGCTTTAGCAATGTTTAAATCTAGAAATATGTAATTTGGATTGTCTTGTGTATTGATAGATGCAATACCAAGACCTTCTCCTTCCACTTTAACGGTAGAAGTAGCAATGTTATCTCCATGGATAACTAGTAGAACTGTTTCATTTTTCATACCCGCCCACCAAAACGCAGGTTCGACGGTAGCAAGATTAATATCTTTTGCTTCAGTTAAGTTTGGTATTTTTGCTTCCTTGATTAAGGTTGTCTCTTTTTTTTCAGTCGTACAACCTACTCCAATTAACATGATAATAAGGGCAAAAATACTCGTGTTTACAATTTTCATACTTACAGAATCTATTTAGTTAAATTAACCAACTATTTATCGATTATAGATGATGCAATAAACAGGTAGTCAAGCACAAACATACTCTGATTAATTATTATTTAAAAATAGATTTAAACTTCAACCGTTTGCAGAAGACTTTTTTCACCTTTTTTATTCACTTTTTTAATAATAAGAACTTATAGTGTGTTATCTTGCTATATCTAAACATCAAATTCTTCATGAGAGTATTTTTTATAATCATCAACTTAGTCCTCGTTTTTTATTATACCCCTATTCAATTTTCTTTTGGGCAAAATATACCTGTAAATTCTTGGCGTTCACATCTAAATTATAGTAATGCACATTCTGTTACCATTACAACTAACGATGTATACAGTGCGTCAAGCAATGCACTTTTCTCTTACGAAAAAAACTCTGGTATTATTACTACAATCACTCAAGATGATGGTCTAAGTGATGTCAATATTATCTCCCTTGGTACTTCTTATTCAGATCAACTTATTGTCTTGTATGCTAATGGTAACTTGGACTTTATCACTGATGATGAGATTGTAAATATGCGTACTCTTTTAAATACATCTTATCCTGATAAAGCATTTTATGACCTAAGAGTAGAAGACCAATTTTTATATGTTTGTGCAAGTTTTGGTGTAGCAAAAATTAACACAGAAGATTACACAATAGAAGAAACATATGACTTCATAGGAGAAAATGGATCTGAAAATGCTGTTTACGACATTACTTTTAGTGATGATTCTATTTTTATAGCTTCAAATGAAGGGATAAAAGGAATTTCTAATGCTGATGATGTGAATAAGCAAGATTACAATAATTGGGAATTACTAATTCCTGCATCTTTAGGTTCTACAAGAAGTATATTACATGATGGTACAGCTTTATATTATACTGATGAAAATAATTTCTTGCTCAGAAAATACGATGAAGGTTTAATTTCAACTGTATACCGTTTTTCAGGTAAACAAGTTTATAATCTTGATTTTTGGCAAAATGATATAACATTAGTTGCTCAAGATGAAATCTATATTGTTGATGAAAATGATCAAGTCGAAGTCTGGAGAGATGAAAATGTTCCTGCTCCTCGTCAATTAAAAGATGATGATGGTATTGCTTGGATAGCAGATAATATTAATGGTCTTATCAGAGTTTCTGCTGATAGTGAAGAAATTGAAGGTTATGCTCCCTCAGGTCCATTATTTCCAATTGCTAGACAGATCATTAATGCTGGAAACAAAATTGTGATGATTCCTGATCCAGAAGAAGCTCAAGTGACAGTTGGTAGTTTTTCTATTTTTGAAGATGGGCAATGGATTAATTATACTTCTGAAAATAGAACTTCAAGTATTGAAATTCCCGTTATCGCACCTCTATATGGGGCAGCATACCACGAAATAGAAAATACAATATATTTTGCAAGTGACGGAGATGGTTTGTTGGCTTTTCATTTGAATGACAATTCCTTTGAGATTATCAAAAGTCCTTTTTTAATCGAAGGCAGAACAGAAGCCAATCTTAAAAGTTTATCCATAGATTTTTACGGAAATATTTGGACAAGCTCACAATTCTATGTGCATAGAAGAGATAATGAGGGAAATTGGCAACATGATAGATCAAGTTCAATTAGTTCTCCAGCAATTGTTACACAAAATTCTACACAAGATGACGTATGGTTTGTTCTTGATAATAATCGATTGATGACCTACAAAAATGGAATTGTAAAATTCTTAAGCACTGAAAATATTAGTGGAGGATTACCTTCAAATACAGTGTATACTATTGCCTTAGATAATGTTGGTAGTATGTGGATAGGAACTGAAGATGGAAGTGCAGAGTATTTTGGGTTTTCTCCTTCTGAAGTAAATGAATTCTCTGTGGCTTTGCCTAGATATGATGGTTTTCCTCTTTTAAGAGGCGAACGCGTACTTGCTTATGGTATTGATGGAGGCAATAGAAAGTGGATTGGCACAGGAAATGGCCTTTGGTTATTCAGTAAAGATGGTGGTTTCTTGTACGAATACTTTACCCAAGAAAATTCACCTCTTCTTTCCGATGAAATCAAGACAATTGGTATTCAACCTAAAACGGGAGAAGTATTTATTGGTACGAATAGTGGTATTATTTCATATCGCTCGGATGCCACTGCTCCTAATGCCACCATTGAAAAAATAAAAGTCTTCCCTAGCCCTGTTCGACCAAATTACAATGGTGCACTGACTATTACTGGTTTAGTGGATGATGCTAGTGTAAAAGTAACGGACACAGCAGGCAACTTAGTTTGGGAAGGAAAATCATTTGGTGGTTCTACTTCTTGGAATTTAAGGTTAGATAATGGCGCTAAACCTGTAACTGGTGTCTATTTCATTTTTGCCACAGACTTAGATGGAATAGAAAAGAATGTGGGTAAATTTGCGCTAATTCGATAACAAAAAAATCCCATTATTGATGTAAAACAATAATGGGATTTACTATATATTTTCCTGTTTTCTATTCTTGTGAATCACAAAACATAAATTCACTATCAGGTGCTTGTTCTAAAGCATTTATATCTTTTTCAAAAGGTATTTGAACCGATAGAGTAATGCCATCACAAGCATCTCTTTTTGTTCCTGAAGCTGACAAATAAATTGATGTTTCTGTAGAAGGTGTATCTCCGTAACTCCACATTCCTCTTACATATTGGTTAGAATGAGGAATATAAGCTTCAAAAATAAGGTCTGAATGATAGATGAATAAAGTATCCTTTGTTTCATTAAACAATACCTTGTCAAAGTTTCCTTCTAATGGAGTCACATCGTTAGAACAAGAAGCTAAAGAAATTAGGGCAAAAATAATTAGTGTTAAATTTCTCATTTGTTATTAGTTTAATACTTTACAAAGTAAATCACTTAAACCCACAAAGCTCTCAAGAAATCAGCTATTTATTTTAATTTCACTAAACATTCCCAAACTTAAAGATTATTTATGCATAATCACTGAAACATTTAATTTTCACCGACAAACATCATCATATTTACTACTATCTATTGAGTTTCATTCTTTTTATTTGAATGAAAACTAAAGTATTTTTGATAAAAAAATGAGTTAAAGATTATGAGTAATAAAGTAAGAATGTGTTACCCTTACTTAAAGGAAACTAGTTTTAAGTGTGATTATGAAATTGAAACAGATTCTTTAGCCAGTCATATTGGGTATGCATTTTCTAAAGCAGGACAATTTCCTCAAATGAAAAATGAGCTTACATGGTTATGTGAAATGGCATACCATGTAAATGGTTCTATCAGAGGTAAATTAGCAGTCTCTGACGAAGATGTAAAGAGAGCAATTGCTATTCACGATAAATACCATGCAATGGTTAAAGAAGAAACAAAAATGTTTAGTCTACCATTAGGAACAGAATTATCAGGCATCCTCAATTTATGTCGTTCAAAAAGTAAAAATTCAACGAGATGGGCCTATAAAATCAATAAGTTTGAAGATATTAAAGTTGAAAAACAAGTCACAGATTTACTAAACACTATGGCTGACATTTTCTTTGTCATGTCTGTTTATGTAAATAAAATGAACGATGTTGAAACAATTGAATTTGTTTCTAAAAGTTATGATATAAAATTTTTCGATTGATTTTGAGATATTAATTTCTTGCATGCATAGAAAAATAATACATATAGACATGGACGCGTTTTTTGCTTCTATTGAGCAACGAGATTTCCCTCATCTCAGAGGAAAACCAGTTGCTGTTGGTGGCTCCAGAGAAAGAGGAGTTGTCGCTGCAGCAAGTTATGAAGCAAGAAAGTTTGGTGTTAAATCTGCCATGCCATCAGCATTAGCATATAGAAAATGCCCCCAGATTATTTTTACTAAATCACGTTTCCATGTATATCGAGAAGTTTCTATGCAAATCAAAAAAATCTTCTTCGAATACACCGATTTAGTTGAACCTTTATCCCTCGATGAAGCTTATCTTGATGTTACTGAAAACAAAAAAAACATCAAATCAGCCATTCACATTGCTGAAGAAATTAGGGCCAAAATCAATTCTACTTTAAACCTAACGGCAAGTGCAGGTGTTTCTTACAATAAATTTTTAGCAAAAACGGCCTCTGATATCAATAAACCTAATGGTTTAGCAGTAATTTTACCTGATGAAGCTATTGCTTTCCTTGAAAAATTACCTATTGAACGATTCTACGGCATTGGGAGTGTAACAGCTGGAAAGATGAAAAAGCTTGGTATTTATAAAGGTGAAGATCTTAAAAAGTGGCCTATTGAACATCTAAATGACACTTTTGGAAAGGGTGGAAAATTCTATTTTCATATTGTTAGAGGAATAGATAATCGAAAAGTAAAACCAACAAGAGAAAGGAAATCAATTGGAGCCGAAAGAACATTTTCTAAAGATGTTGCTGATGTTTCGATTATGAAAAAACAACTATTGAAAGTAGCGGATATTCTTTGGAAAAGAATTCAAACATCTAAAAAATTTGGAAAAACACTTACTGTAAAAGTAAAGCTTCATAATTTTGAAATACACACAAAAAGTAAAACTTTTTCAAAAACTATAACAACACTACCAAAATTAATCGAAGAAGCGTTGAGTTTGCTTGATGATCTAGAACCACAAAATTTTAATATTAGATTGTTAGGAATTAGTATCAGTAATTTTAGCAATGATGAAGAGGATGATAAGGATAGCGTAGAGCAACTTAAATTATTCTAAGTTAAATAGATACTAACAACAACAAAGGCTAAAAAATAACCTAGTAATAATCCTACCAAAACCCCTAGCCCAAAATTACTATTGGCTGTTAGAAGTTTTTTTATTTGATGAACCATAATAGTGAAAACAATCAAAAGGTTTACATATATTTACAAATGTAGAAAATACTTTTTAATAAAAAAATTAAATTTATAAATGAAATAATACTATTTCTTTTCTATCATTTTATCTAATTCCAATACTGATCTATATAATTTCATGAATTTAAAGTATAAAAACTTATTTATCCCATTACTTTTTCTAATGATATCGAGCTTCAATAGTTATTCACAAAATATTGTTGGACCATGGAAAGGTGAATTAAAAATTCCAACAGGGACACTTACTTTAGTTTTTCATATCAATTATGAAAATGAAAGGTTTACTGGTAAAATGGATGTCATTGAACAAGGGGCAAAAGGGATTCCAATTCATGAAATACAACTTAATAAACCATTCTTAACAATCAATCTCCCTAATCTTGGGATCAAATATGTAGGCAATGTGTTAGATGATGATCATATTGAAGGTACTTTCGAACAAAATGGTTTAAAATTACCATTGAATCTTGTAAAAACTTTGGACATAGGTATTGAAAAAGTAAAACCACAAGAGCCTAAACCTCCTTACCCTTATATCACTCAAAATATTACTTTTGAGAACAAAAAAGACGGAATAACACTTAGTGGCACATTCACTAGGCCAACCGAAGGGAAAAAATATCCAGTGATTGTATTAATATCAGGTTCAGGACCACAAGATCGTAATCAAGAAATTTTAGGACATAAGCCTTTTTTATTAATCGCTGATCAATTCTCAAGAAATGGCATTGCTGTCCTAAGATTTGATGATAGAGGAACAGGAAAATCCACAGGCTACTTTAAAGAGGCTACAACCTATGATTTTGCTGAAGATGTTCAATCTGCTGTAGAATACCTTTCAACAAGAGAAGATATTGATACTAATAAAATTGGCCTATTAGGGCACAGTGAAGGTGCAATTGTAGCAAGTATTGTTGGGGATAAAAATGATAATATCAATAGAATTATATTGATGGGTGGACCTGCAGTTAGAGGGAACGAAGTTATGCTTTATCAAAAGAAAATTATTGAAGAAAAAAGTAGTATTCCACAATCTGTCGTTGATAAAAACCAAAAGATTTTCTCTGAGGCCTATCAGATTATTTTGAGAAATGAACAGCCACTATACGATAAGCTAAGTGAATATTTTAAGCATCAATACAACCATCAAATTAGTGATAAGCAGATTCATGCTCTAGCCGCTAGTTTATCCTCTAAGTGGATAACAGAATTTATTAAATTAGATCCTGCTGTTTATCTCAAAAATGTAAATTGCCCTGTTTTGGCATTATTTGGTGAAAAAGACCTTCAAGTGGCTCCTGTTCAAAATAAAATAGCGATGGAAAATGCTTTAAGTCATAATCCTAATGCTAAAATTGTGGAAATAGAGGGTGTTAATCACCTCTTTCAAACTTGCTCAACGGGCTTACCAACTGAATATGGACAATTAGAAGAAACACTTTCTCCAGTTGTTATTAATGAGATGGTAAATTGGTTAAAGCTAGAAAATTAATTATTCTCTAAACCTTTCAATGCTGATATTTTATCCTCATGAAGTTGTTCAATTAAAGACTCAACTCCATCAAATTTCATTTCTTCTCGAATATGGTTAATGAACTCTATCTTTATGTCTTTTCCATAAATATCGGCTGAAAAATCAAAGATATTTACTTCTATCGTTTGTTGAATACCTTCTGTTACAGTTGGACGCTTACCAATATTCATCATTCCTCCATACCATTCACCTTCCACTTCTGCTTTAACGCCATACACACCCGTTTTAGGTAATAACTTGAATTGTTCATTAAGTTGAATATTAGCTGTAGGAAAGCCAATTTTACGTCCAATTTTATTACCACTTACAACTTTTCCTGAAAGCGTATAATTGTAACGTAAGTATTTATTTGCTGTGGCAACATCGCCATCTTCCAGTAATGCTTTACGAATAGCTGTTGAGCTAACGGCAGCATTTTCTATTTCTTGCTTTGTTATCTCCTCTACTTCAAACCCAAACTGTTCTTGATGTGCTTTAAGATATTCAAATCCTCCTTCTCTATTTTTACCAAATCGATGATCATATCCAATCACCAATTTTGTAGTATTTATTTTATCAATTAAAATTTTTTGAACAAAATCCATTGAACTCATCTGAGCAAAGGATTTATCAAATTTAATGACAATGAGATGATCGATATTTTCTTTCTCTAATCTATCTATTTTTTCTTCAAGATTAGTGAGTAATTTAAGAGTTTTGTTTGCTATTTCTGGCTGAATTGTAAATCTAGGATGAGGCCAAAACGTAATGATTACTGTTTCAGAATTATCTTTCTTTGCAGTTTCACGTAAGTGTGTCAAAATTTGCTGATGACCATAATGAACACCATCAAATGTACCACTAGTTACTGTTGCCCTCTTTAAGGGAGTGAAATTTTCAATACCGTAATGTACTTTCATTCGATTATGACTGATTTTTCAGCTATTCAAAAAGAGTACGTTTAGTAATCAATTAAACTAAACGTACTTCTATATTTTTTATTAATCTTGAGACTCTTGTTGATTTCGCCATTCTCTAATGACTTCGATCCATTCATCAACCGTTTTAGCATCTTTTACATCATACTCTCCGATTTTTGTTCTTCGAAGAGCCGACATATATGCTCCTACTCCCAATGCTTCGCCAAAGTCTCTTACAAAACTACGTACATAAGTTCCTTTAGAACATACCATTCTAAATTGCACCTTTGGAAAATCAATATTGGTAATTTCTAATTCTTTAATCTCAATTTCCCTCGGGTCAATCTTTACTTCTTTCCCTTTTCGTGCATGTTTATAAACACGAACACCATCCACTTTAATAGCAGAATGCATTGGAGGTACTTGTTGAATTCTACCAGTAAATTGAGGAAGTAAATTTTGAATATCCTCTTCAGTGATGTGACTATAATCAACCTGATTTTCAACTTCAGTTTCTAAATCAACAGAAGCTGTTGTTGCACCAATTACCATTTCACCTTCATATTCTTTGATTTTACCTTGAATTTGATCTATGGTTTTGGTTTTCTTTCCTGTACACAATATCAAAAGTCCAGTAGCTAAAGGGTCCAAAGTACCTGCATGCCCTACTTTCTTCACCTTCATTTCCCAGCGTAACTTTTTCACTACACCAAAAGAAGTCCATTCTAATGGCTTATCAACTAATACAGTTTCTCCTGCTACAAAATCAAAATCTTGCATACTGATTTTTTAATTCTAATTAATTAAAGAATAAATAATTGCACCACTACCAACTACTGCGCACCAAATAGAGAAGTACATTAATTTAGATTTTTTGACCAATGAAATCATCCATGTACAAGCAAACATACCTGTAATGAAAGCAGCAAAGAAACCTACTGTCATTGGGACTACTTCAAAATGTGTAGAAAATGCTCCATCCAATAAATCTTTCGCTATTTTACCAAAGATAAGTGGCACGACCATTAAAAATGAAAAGCGAGCAGACTTTTCACGGTCAATTCCTAATAAGACAGAGGTAGATATTGTAGCACCAGATCTTGAAATACCTGGTAAAATGGCAATTGCTTGAGAGATACCTATAATGATCGCCTCTTTATAACCAACACTCTTTTCAGTGTTCTTTGCTTTATCAGCAAGTACTAACAATACTGAAGTGACGATCAACATACAACCGACAAATAAAATAGCACCACCAAACAATTTTTCTAATTGATCATCTAAAAATACACCTACTAAAGCTGCAGGGATCATAGATAAAATAATCTTTACTGAAAACTCTGTTTCTTCATTCCATTTAAACTGAAATAATCCTTTCAGAATATCAATAATTTCTTTTCTGAATATTACACAAGTTGATAATGCAGTTGCAAAGTGAAGCATTACTGTCATCATCATACTTTCTTCCGCAACACTTGTATCTCCAAGAATTGCTTTAACTAATTCTAAGTGTCCGCTACTAGATACAGGTAAAAACTCTGTTAATCCTTGAATAACACCAAGAACGATAGCTTCAAAAATATTCATTGATAATTAAGTTATAAAAAGGTCAATAATTTACTCTTTCGTTGAACTATCCTTCGCTTTAGGATTTAATAAGATAGCATAGAAGTTAAGACCAAAACCTGACATTACTATGATTGGGCCAACTGTTAAACCTAATGCACCCATTCCCATTGGTTCAGAATCTAAAGACATCACGAAAAATCCTAACATGATTAATCCAATTCCGATAAGCATAAACATGAAGTTTTTCTTACCAAATGCCAAGTGTTCTTTATTATTGCTCATTATTATTTTATAAAAGTGTATTTGTACAAAGTTAATAGATCGGTAAATATATCTACTATTTCCGGTTTAGTATATAATTATATTCTCTTTTTTACTTAGTTTAATGATTCTGAAAACGGTGCTGGCTCTATTAAAACCACCTTTTCTTTATCGACCACAACTAATCCCGCTGGATCACCTTTACGTTTTCTCACAAATTTCTTTGGTGTATAAATCACAGGGCAGAGCGTATCCGTTTTTCGCTGTGAATAATAAGCTGCAATTGAAGCCGCTTTTTCTATTACATCAACTGGGAAAGTAGGCTGTTTTGATTTCCATTTTACCACAACATGAGAACCTGCAACATCTCTAGCATGTAACCATAAATCTCTTTTATGTGCATATCTTTGTGTTAGAAGATCATTGTTTACAGCATTTTTACCTACCCATATTTCAAAACCTTTATATTCAAATTTTCTAAATGGAAAAATAGTCTCATTTTTTTGGAGTTTCTGTAAATTATTTGCCTTGATATATTTTCTAATTTCCCTTACCATTTCAAATTCTAAAAGAGCGTTTTTATGAAGTTGCATTTCTTCCATCTCTTTTTCTTTTAATTCAATATTGGCTTCAAGGTTTTTGATTTCTAATTTTTGATTTTTAGCCTTTCTGTAATACGTTTCTGCATTTTTTTGAGGCGTTAAAAATTCATTCAATTTAATCGTAATCTCCTCCTCTTTATAGAAATCAAATAATTTAATTTTCTTGGTACGGGCAGGAATAGCATGAAGGTTCGCCATAATAATATTGGCAATTTCTTCAAATCGAGCACTTACAGTAAGTTCCTCATAGCGATTGAAATTCTTTTTTAGGTAAGCTTTAGATTGCTTTAATCTTTTATCTATTTCCTTAATTAAAGGTACTCTTTCTCTTTCTACAAAATACCTTTTCGAAAAACGATAATAAAATTCATTGGCTGCTTCTATTGGATCATTTGATTCCAATAAAATATTTCCATCCTTAAAAAGTAAAAAATGTACCTGTTCTTCTTTTTCGGTAATATAAAAATGAGAGGATGTCAATTCCGTGAGTAGAGGTTGAAGTTTTTCCCATTGTTGATCAGAAGATAAATTCTCCCATCCTTGTTCTTTTAAAAATGATTGAGCTTCTCTACCCAAAGTTGGAAAAGTTACCTGTAATCCATTTTCAAGAAAACCATCTTTTGTCTGATCCAATACTCTATCTAAACTAGAGACATCCATATTCTGATCTTCAATATGTCTCTTCTGAAAAATAGAAAATACTTCACCTTCGTGGATTAATAAAATATTAGATCTATTTCCGTACATCTTAAAAAGAATACCCCAATCATTTGTCATCTTGATTAAGAATGCTCTTTCGTTTTTATATTGAATTACATCTGTAACTTCTAAATCTTCTTCGACTGCTTCTTTAAAAAGGTCTATACTGTTTACCTTTTTTCTTTGATAGTCTAATGGAAAAGTCAATAAATTGAAATTAGGAATTAGTGAAGCCCTTATCCATTGTTCTCTCCCCCCTTTATAGAAACCAATCATCATTTCGTCTTTACTCTGACTGAAACAGGCTCCTAATTTCATTCCCACAAGTTTGCCTTTTAAAGCAGCACTCAACTGCGTTAAAAAGTAATAATTATTAAACATGGCTTTTGTATATTTTCTCTAATAGAACCACGAAGATAAGATTTATACTGTGAAGACTTTCTTTTTTAATGATATTTCAAGATTGTTTTCTATTTTTTCCCTTTCTCTTTTTATGCTTTTTATTTTTTAATAAACTATTAAGATCAGGTTGTCCAGCATCTATCCAACAAGAATACCAAATCGATGCAAGTCTAAGAATAGATAATTGCATTCTTTTTTCAACCATCCCTCCCAATTTTTCATGATATAATTTGACATATTCATCATTTCCTTGCGTCACTAAACTTCGTCCTCTTCGTGAAATCTTCATTTTTGCAGGTGAAGACAATTGTTGAACAACTGTAGACTCATCATTCAACACTTTTTTCACCAAAGAATGAGATTCTCCCATAATCACCCATAGTGTATCTAGTGGATTTTCAATAAAATAAGGGTTTTGTTTAGGGAAATTATAATAGCTTCCAAACTTTTCAGGAAGTGTAGTTTCCCAAAAAGAATGTATACCATATTGACCTGTTAACTGACCATTATAATTGTGTGTAGTATGAAGTGGTACATGTAAGTCGGATAAGTAGTGCCCCATCTCTCCTGCATATTTTAAGATCATTTCTTCATCTTTCTTTTCAAATGCAGTCCTCAAAGCATAATAATAATTCATCAAATTCCATGGTGAATAACCATGTTCATGAATATGATTTTCTCCATATATTAATAAAGCATCATTATAATTTATAGACTTCTCAAGGAATTCATCATCGTAAAGTTCAATATCTACATAATGTCGACCTGCCTCCTCATCTGATAAATTTCGTCTTTGGTCAGGCATTACTGCTCTTTTTTTTATTTCAGACATATTCTCTTTAAAAAAGGGGAACATTTCTTTAGGAAGAAGGAATACAGCTTCTGTATTAATAGTAACATGAGCATAAAATCCCCAAAGCGGGAAGAGTATTGTTTTGAGTAGCATAGTTAGATAAATCGTTAAGCATTAATTCTAATGTAAAATTAAAATATTAAGAGTTGAAATACACAATTTTACATCAAAATCATATTTTGTTTATCTTTTTCATGTTTTTATTAAACAAAATTTTGAAGTTAAAATATAATGTTTTATAATTGTTTATCAATAATTACAAATAGTTAAACAAAATAATTATGACAGCTATAGAATTCAATCAAAACATCCAATTCTTAATACCATCTTTAGAGCCATTCGCATTGAAGTTGACAAAAGATCACGCGAATGCTAAAGACTTAATTCAGGAAACTATGTTAAAGGCGTTTTCAAATAAAGAAAAGTTTGCTACTGGCTCGAACTTAAAAGCATGGGTTTTCACAATAATGAAAAACACATTCTTAACTGATTATCAGAAGAATGCAAGAAGAAAAACATTTGTAGACACGACTGATAATTTACATTTTATCAACAGCACAACAACACAACAAGTGAACAATGCTTTTGGAGCTTTCACAATGAATGATATCCAAGTTGCTATTGGTGATTTAGAAGAAATTTACAGAGAGCCTTTCGTGATGTATTTCAGAGGATTTAAATACCACGAGATTTCAGAACGTTTAAATATTCCAATTGGTACTGTAAAAAACCGTATTTTCCTTGCTAGAAAAGAGTTGAAAGCTACCTTGAAAGTTTATGAATTATAAAATTCAGATAGAATAAAAAATATTTACATCTCAACGAATTACTCTTGATACAAATATTTATACATTTGCATCATGATGAGAGAGGATTTATATAATATGGGAGTTCATGCTTTTTCAGGATTAATGAAATTAGCATCGAAATTAAACCCCAAAGCAAAATTGTTTGTAGAAGGTAGAACTAACCTTATAAATAAGATTAAGGTCGACTTTAAAGAGAATACTTCTGAAATTGCATGGTTTCACTGTGCATCGTTAGGAGAGTTTGAACAAGGCAGACCGGTTATCGAAGCATTCAAATCTACTTTCCCTAAATACAAGATAGTTCTTACATTCTTTTCACCAAGTGGATATGAAGTCCAAAAAGAATATAAGTACGCGGATTTTATTTATTACCTTCCATTAGATACCAAAGAAAACACTAAAGTTTTCGTTGAAACAATACAACCTAAAATTGCCTTTTTTGTTAAATATGAATTTTGGCATAACTATCTCAAACAACTTAAACTAAATAATAGTAAAATCATCTCTTTCTCTACCATTTTCAGAGCAAATCAGGCTTTTTTCAAAAAAAATGGTGGTTTTCAACAAAATATGTTGAAACAGTTTGATTATTTCTTCACACAAGATCAGAATTCTGCGGATCTTTTATCTTCAATTAATATTAATAATAAAAAAGTTACTGGAGACACACGATTCGATAGAGTTTTCGAAATATGTCAAAACCCACTTGACATACCCATTGCCAAAGTATTTTCCGAAGGCCACCTGACTATGGTGGTTGGAAGTAGTTGGCCTAGAGATATTCATGCTTTAAAATTAGCAATCAACAAAATACCACAACTCAAAGTTATTGTAGCCCCTCATGAGATAACATCAAAAAAAATTGAGCAGATCTTTGAGATTTTCAAATCAAGAAAAGGAATCAAGTTTTCAGAAGCTACACTAGGAAATATTAAAGAGTATGACTTATTAGTTATCGATAACGTTGGTATGTTATCTTCCCTTTATCAATTTGCAGATTTTGCATTTGTAGGTGGTGCATTTGGTGAAGGTTTACATAACATTTTAGAGCCTGCAACCTTCGGAATACCAGTACTTTTTGGCAAAGAATTTTATAAATTCAACGAAGCTATTCAATTAACTCAAATAAAGGGTGCTTATTCTATTCAAAATGAAGAAGAATGTTTCAAATTGGTCGAAAAACTAACTACAGATTCCTCTTTTAGACTTTCTACAGGCAAAATCACAAAAGCTTTTGTAAAAGAAAACTTAGGCAGTACCGACAAAATAATTGAATTTTGCCATGATGCTTTACGATAAATCAATTAAATAAGGTAGTTTTGTAAACTAAAATCTCTGTTTTGAGCTTATTAATATATAATTTATAATAATACTTTTAATCACTAGAATGGCAAAAAAGAAAAGTAGTAAAAAGAAAAAACAAACCGATAAAATTGTAACTGAAAAATTTACAGGTTTAGTAACTAAATCTACTGGACTTTGGTACAATGTAATGGATGAAACTACTGAAAAGAGCTATAAAGGCAGATTAAGAGGTAAATTAAAGCTTAAAGGAATGAAAGTTACGAACCCTATTGCAGTTGGTGACTTTGTTGAGTATTCCATTGAAGATGAGGTAGAAAATACAGTTATAATACATGATATTTTACCTCGTAAAAATTTCATCTTAAGGCAATCTACTCGAAAGAAATACCATGGACATGTGATTGCTGCAAATATAGATCAAGCTATACTTATTGCAACCTTAGCCCTCCCAAAAACGTCTTTAGGATTTATAGACAGGTTTTTAGTTGCTGCGGAATCATACAATGTTCCTACATATATCGCTTTCAATAAAGACGATTTATTAGATGATGCAAGCCGTGAATATTTAGATGATCTAAAAAATATTTATGAACCCTTAGGCTACAAATGCATACGCATTTCTGCTCTAGAAGACAGTAATTTAGATGAGATTAAATCCATTGTAGAAAACAAAACATCATTACTTGTTGGACACTCAGGTGTAGGAAAATCAACCCTTTTGAATAAGTTGGCATCAAATGTGCTTCAAAAGACAGATGAGGTATCACTTTATGCAAACAAAGGTAAACATACTACCACATTTGCCGAGATGTTCGAATTGATTGACCATAATGGACATTTAATTGATACCCCTGGTATTAAAGAGTTGGGGATTATGGGAATCGAGGAGAATGAAATAGGACATTTTTTCCCCGAAATACGTGAAGTGATGCATGACTGCAAATACAATAATTGTACTCATACACATGAGCCGCATTGTAGAGTACAAGAACTTGTAGAAGAAGGTGTTATAGCTCCATCAAGATACTTAAGTTATTTAAGTATGTTAGAAGGAGACGATAACCGAAAATAATGGTATATTGTAATTATTATCACTAAACTCTTCAAAGTGATAATATTTTTTGAAATAGTACGAATTATGAAAGAAATAATCGTTGAAAAAATAAATACTCCAGAATCTACATTGATAGATTTTTTAATTTACGATAGGCAAAAAAATTTGCTTCAAGTCTCATACAAGCGTGGTAAACATGCAGGTAAATTAAGAAGCTATGCAAAATTCCCTGCGGATTCATATGATATGATCATTACATCAAGATCAAAAGGTAAGACGTTGTTGAGAGAACTTAAAAGATACAAGCAAGAACAAGAGTCGTTCTTCAGTTTCTTTAAAAATATCTTTACGTCTGACGATAAAATCCCTTACTAAAGATTACTTATTATTTAAAGGCGAAGCCCAATAATTGTAACATCATCAATTTGGTCTATTTCCCCTTTCCAATTATTAAAATAATTATCTAACCATTCACCCTGGTTTCTCAAAGAATTTATATCAGATAATTTTTCTAACAAACTTCTAAACTTCGATATACCGATCCTTTTTTCATCAATATTAAACTGATCGTAAAACCCATTTGTGGTCAGATATAGAATCGTCTCCTTTTTGAGAATGAATTGATGAACAGCAAAACCTTTTTCCTTAACATGTTTTGGTTCATTCCCTATGGCTCTACGTGTTCCTTTTATTTCAGTAAGTACATTATCTTCTAAGTAAAATAGAGGTCGTTTTGCTCCGGAAAACTCTACTTTTAATGTAACTCCATCTCTTATTACTCTTAAAACTACAAGGTCCATTCCAATCATTGTCGGATCCTTTTCTGCTTTTTCAAAAAGTTTTTGATCTAAGTTTTCAAGAATTTGATCAGGTTTCATGGTTGATTCATTTACGATCTCATTTAATAAATCAACACCAATTATGGATTGAATTACACCTGGAATACCATGACCAATAGAATCTCCTACAACATAGTAAGAGATGGATTCATTCTTTTGTGTAAATGATTTTTCCCAATAAAAATCTCCAGATACAGTTTCTTTTGGTTTGAATAATATAAAAGCATCTGAACAGAAATTTTTAAATTGATCTACTGAAGGTAAAACAACAGACTGAAGTGAATTTGCATAATTAAGCTGCTCTTGCATCTCTAATTGCTTTTCTTTGAGAACAGTATTCACCTTCATGAATTTTGACACCTGCTTTTTTAGGATAAGCTCTCTATTGGATAAAATCTTATTTTTAGTTTTTACTTCTTCAGTTCGTTCACTGACTAATTTTTCTAATACTTCTCTGTCGTGTTGATTTTTTTCATCATACAATTTAAAAATGATGAAAAATACGCCTAACAAAATAGAAAGTGCTCCTAAAATACCATACCACGTTCTATACCACCTTTCTGTAATTACAAAAGTAAATTTCAAAGGGGCACTCCAAAGGTATTCTCCCGTCTGCTTCGCTTTTAACTCTAAAGTATATTTACCTCTTTTTAATCCCGATACAATAAATTTGTTTTTCCATCCTAGATCTTCCCAATCACCATCATTATATCTTATCTTATATTTAATCAGATTACCGGGATAGGACAAACTAGAAAATTCAAATTCTAAAAACGAAGACTTTGAGATTTCTGGAACATCTGAAGCTTTAAAATTAAAGTCAGCATTTTTTATAGAAGTAAATACAGGTTGAGGTGTCTGTTTTATGTTCACTACTTTATTAGATACGCCAATTCCTGACGTTGTACCTACCCAAACTTCACCTTTATTATCCAACAAAACACCTCTATAAACCATTGTTTTACTTGGCAATCCAGTCAGTTCATCAAAAATTAAATTATTTTTCCAATTTTTGGTTCTTATCAAACCCATAGAATTTGCCAACCAATACACATTTTCTTCCTTTTGATCTTTGACAATTCCTTTGACTACACCCACATCAATACCTTTCACCTTTTTTTCCACTAAAGAATCTCCTGAGAAATAGGCTAAACCAAAATTAGTCGCAAAGTAAAATTGATCATTATCATAAAAGAGATCATTTACACCTATAGCTATATTTCTTGTTAAGGCTACAGGTTTACTTAAGTTTTCAAACCTTTGACTTTCCTTATTAAATTGATAGAAGTAGCCTTTATCCTTGCTTCCTCCTAAGTAAAGGTTATTATTAATAATTTTCAGGGTATTAATCTTACTCGTCACACCTTTATCTCTCCCATAAGAAGAAGGGTATTTCATTCTATGTAATTTATAAACACCTCCATGATCTTGTACATACCAAAAACCCAAATCCGATGAATAGGCTACATCATAAATAGCTCCACCATTATTAGAACAATCTATTACTTCATCTAATTTCCCATCTAATGTATACACTAAAAACTTCCCAATATTCGTAGAAAACCAATAACGGTCTTCAACTCTTATTATTCTTAATACAATTCCATATTGTTTTGGGATCATCCACCTATCAATTAATTTATTAGTATTGATTTCACAGAAAAAAATACGTTTACCATCCGTAAAAATTACCTTATCATCATCTTGCTGAATAGATTGTATATATCCATTCGTTTCTTGAGCAAATGGTGCACTAAAATATTGTTCTCTTAAGTATATCACGCCATTATCTGAGGCTAACCATATATTTTTTGATTGATCAATAAAAACAGATGAAACAACTTTCTGTTTGACAATATCAAGTGGCTCTGCTTTATATCCTCTCTTTGAAGCATTGATTTTATACACACCATCACTCCATGTCGAAGCAATCCAATAATCATTAGACATTAGTTTAATTGTCGAAGCCGATATATATGGAAGTACAACTTTATGAGATAATACCTTTATTCCATCTTTATCAAGGATCAATTCAATAACACCAGATTGAGTTGCGGCAATTATTTTCCCATTGTAAAAAAAAGCATCATTGATCCTTTCATTATTCATTAGAATTGGAATCTCAATAAACTGATCTTTAGTTTTATCATATTTGTATAAATATCCTGCCTCAGAAAATGTATAAATTCCTAATACAGGATCTTCAAAAATGGCAAAAGATCTTTGGAAATTAGTAGGTAGATCTCTTTCTGAAAATTGATACCGATTTAATACTTCAAGACTTGAATCTAATTTATAAATAGCGTGGTTATCTGAAACCCAAACCTTTTTGTCTAAACTTTCAACAATTGATTTTGGGTACCACAATAAAGTATCAGAAGCATAATTATCTCCTTTTATTAATGTCTTAACTGTTGGGTAATCAGGGTTGGTCATTATTTGTATTAAACCTAAGTCAGTTGTAGCAATAGTTTTCCCACTGGAAGTTGTAAAAACTGACTTCACATATTTACTCGGCAATCCTTCTTTCAGTTGTAAAAAGTTGGTCCCATCAAATCGAATCACACCATCATCAGTTGCCAACCACATGAAACCTAAACTATCGCTACATACTGATTTCACTAAAGCATTTTGCAATCCTGACAATTCATTATAAGACACCTTCTGCCATTGAGCAAAAGTTGGATTATTACAAAAGTTCAAAGATAAAAACGCAATAACTGTCACCCATTTTATTTTCAATAGGTGATTTAAAAGAAATTTAAGCAAGTCGATAATTTGGGTCAAAATTAATATTTTTAGCTAATAAAATTCATTGGTTTTCTGAGTAGAATTTACATAATCCCAAAGTCAATTCACAATAATCTTTACAGAAAGTTTTTTTTTGAGAGTGAATAGTTAACTCATGAAAATAAAATATTAAAAATGCAACATTGATTTTCATGAATTCACTTGCTTTATTTGTAAGACATGAGGATGAAATATATATTCTATTTTTCAATGCCTAACAAGACAATCTATAAGTAATTCTACTATAAGTTAAGACATACCTAAATATTTTTAGAATTACATAATATATTGATTAACAAATATATACTTGGATTAATGTTATTTATGCGTGAATTAATAAATAATATTTCGTAAATTATATTAAAGATTATAATTCCAGTTTACAAGTGCATTTTAAGCTGTTCCAGTGCACTATAACTTTTCTAATAAAATGATGACATATAAATTTATTCTAAACGATGAATTCCTTGAAAAGTACAAAAACACTAAACCACCATTCGGCTTCAATGGACTAGGCGAATTAGTTTACATGCGTACTTATTCACGTCTTAAAGATGACGGTACGAATGAAGTATGGTGGGAAACGGTAAGACGTGTTGTCGAAGGAACTTACACAATCCAAAAAAATCACATCTTAAAATACCAATTAGGATGGGACGATAATAAAGCCCAATTATCAGCACAAGAAATGTATGACCGTATGTTCAATATGAAGTTCTTACCTCCAGGTAGAGGACTATGGGCAATGGGTTCTGAGCTAACTACTAAAAGAAATTTATTCGCAGCACTAAACAACTGTTCTTTTGTAAGTACAGAAACAATGGCAGCTGATCCTACAAAACCTTTTGAGTTTTTAATGGACATGTCAATGTTAGGAGTTGGTGTTGGTTTTGACACTAAAGGAGCAGGAACAGTTACTATTTATCAACCAAACAAAGAAGATAAAGTTACATATGTCATCCCTGATAGCCGTGAAGGTTGGGTAAACAGTACTGGAATGTTATTAGATTCATTCTTCCACAAAGGTAGAGTGAATGTAGAATTTGATTACTCAAAAATCAGAGAAGCAGGTTTACCGATCAAAGGTTTTGGTGGTGTTGCATCTGGTGCAGGTCCATTATTAAAACTACATGACCAAATAAGAGCAATGTTTGAAGGAAGACCTGAGGACGCTACTATTACGGTAACTGACATTGTGGACATCATGAACATGATTGGATGCTGTGTTGTTGCTGGAAATGTTCGTAGATCTGCTGAAATTGTTTTTGGTGAAGCTGATGATGATGAATACTTAAAATTAAAAGATTACCGTTGGAATCCTGAAACACAACAAATGGAAGGATCTTCAGCACATAGATCTGAATATGGATGGTCATCAAATAATTCTGTATTCTCACATGTAGGTATGGATTACAAAAAAGTTGCATCTCAATCTGCTGTCAACGGTGAACCAGGCTACATTTGGTTAGACAACATGCGTAAATTTGGACGTATGGGGGATGCTCCTGATAATAAGGACAACAGAGCAATGGGTACGAACCCTTGTGCTGAACAAACTTTAGAGTCATATGAACTTTGCTGTCTTGTAGAGACTTTCCCTACTAGAGCTACTAGTAAAGAAGATTACTTAAGAACGTTAAAGTTTGCTTACTTATATGCCAAAACAGTAACGCTTACAAATACACACTGGCCTGAAACAAACCGTGTTCTTTTAAGAAATAGAAGAATTGGTACTTCAATGTCTGGTATTGCACAATTTGTAGAAAACCAAGGTTTAGATACTTTCAGAGATTGGTGTGATGACGGTTATAATACAATCAAAAATTGGGATAGAATTTATTCTGAATGGCTTTGTGTTACACCTTCAGTTAAAACAACATCTGTGAAGCCATCAGGTACAGTTTCATTACTTCCAGGTGTTACACCAGGTATGCATTACCCTGAAAGCAATTTCTATATCCGTAGAATTCGACTTTCTAAGAAATCACCATTGATTGAAAAATGTATTGCTGCCAACTATCATGTAGAGCCAAGTGTATCCGAATCTGATACTATGGTTGTCTCGATTCCTGTTAAGATTGACAATGTAAGAACTGTAAATCAAGTAGGTATTTGGGAACAAGTACATTTAGCGGCATTCTTACAAAGATATTGGGCAGATAACCAAGTATCGGTAACTGTTACATTCAAGAAAGATGAAGCCAATCAGATTGAACCAATCTTGAATTATTTCCAATATCATTTAAAATCTATTTCATTCTTACCGAAATTAGAATTAGGAAATACAGTTTATCCTCAGATGCCTTATGAAGAAGTTTCAAAGGATAAATATGAAGAACTTGCTAAACATATCAAGCCTCTAAACTTCAATGATTTAGGACAAGGGCAAGATGTTGAAGCAGAAAAGTTCTGTGATGGAGATCATTGCCAACTATAATATTTATTAGTTGCTTTAAATATTAATAAGTGCTTAAGCCGAAAGGTTTAAGCACTTTCTTTTTTATATATGGGTACAATTGGAAGTATTTTATGAAAAAGTGCATAACAAAAGACCCCAATTACTCCCGCAGAAGCATCTGCAACAAAGTCCCAAAAATCTCCTTCTCTACTCTCTAATAATTGACCTTGCAATACTTCTGTTGTCGCTCCCCAAGTAAAAACTATAAACAATACAGAGAAAATTATTGGTCTTTTCTTAGCTTTAAAAAATTCACCACCACAGAAAGAAAACATTAATAAAGCAGTAAATATTCCAAATATCCCAAAGTGCCCAATCTTGTCTCCGAACGGTAAATTCAACAAAAAGCTATCTTCTTCTACAGGATTTTTTGTTAATAACAGTTTGATTGTCATTAAAAACCAAAAAATGGATGGAAGTAACCATAGAACTTTTTTTAGATTATCATTCTTCTTCTCTATTTTCGCCATAATATTATATTTTTAGATAGTCACAAAAATATGCGATCAATCTCATTATCATTATATGTAATCCTTATTTTAAATTTATTTTTAGCTTTAAATGCTCAAGCACAAAAAAAGCAAAAGATAAAAGGAAAGGATGAAGTAGTACATATTAACTCATCTTATGGTGAAATTATCATCTTACTTTCAGATAAAACACCTAATCACAAAAAAAACTTTATTCATCTTGCAAAAGATGGTTATTTTAATGGTACAACCTTTCATAGAGTATTAAAAGGATTTATCATTCAAGGTGGAGACCCTAATACGAGAGTTGATGGAGATTCCACAAGAGTTGGTATTGGTTCTCCGGATTATACTATTAAAAGTGAATTTGACAGCACTCTAACACATGAATATGGAATGGTTGGAGCAGCAAGGCAAAATGATGAAATCAATCCCGATAAATCGTCAAGTGGTTCTCAATTCTATATTGTTCAAGCAAAAGAAGGTGCACACCATTTAGATGGAGACTATACTGTGTTTGGCATTGTACTAAAAGGAATGGATGTTGTTGAAAAAATTGCCGAATTAGAAATAGACAATGAAGGACAACCGTTAAAAAGAGCAGAAATAAACATAAAAGTTGTTAAAGAAAAGCGAAAGGATATCCAAAAAAAGTATGATATAAGCCATATTTAATGGATAATGTAAAAAAAACACGAATTATAAGGATTCAATAACAAGATTTAGGTTAATGAGATTATTTTTTATCCGAAAACTAATTAAATTTGCCTAGTCGGAATTGAATAAAACATGAAATTTTGCATTAACTTCATGTTTAAGTTATAATTTAGTTTTGACATTTAGTATTAGTTCGCAGCAAGATTACAACAAACTCTTTGTAGAAAAATGACAAAAACAAAAATACTTACTATTTTAATGGTGCCAGTAGTTTTATTCTTAGGCTGGACGTTATTCCATAGCGTTTTTGACACTATTGAGTTAAGTAAGCAGATTAAAAAGTCCGAAGCACGTGTTACCAAGCAATTAAAAATGATTAGGGACGCAGAAACGGCTTATCTATCGAGATACAAGAAATATACTTCTTCTTGGGATACGTTAGCTATGTTTATCGATTCAGATACATTATACAACGTACAAAAGAAAGAAATCATCCAGGCTCGTAAGAAAAACGATCCATTGTACTATACTCGTACTGACTCTGTTCGTATTGAATATGATACAATTGGTGCCGAGCAAGTAAGAGAAAAACTTTTCCCTGCTGATGAATATGGTAATTTCAATGCTTCGAAATTAAGATACATCGCTGGTAAAAATGGTAAAGAATTTGAACTTTCTGTAGCACAAGAGAAGAAAGGTAATGCTTTAGTTTCATACGTATTGTGTGTGGATAACTATCCATTAGACAAGCACCGTAACGAAGGTAATGCTTCACCAACAAAAAGACTTCTTAAGTTTGGTTCATTAACTGAAGCAACTACTGCAGGTAACTGGGAATAATATTGGAAGATCTGCTATTAGAATCAGTCAGATACTCAGTACATTCAAACAGCTTTGATGTAGCTCGACTAGCTGAATACAGCTTGCATTTGAGAATACATCAAAGCTGTCTTGTTATAGGAGTATATGACCCTGAAAACAACGAGTGTTTAGCTCTTGAATCTTATTCGTATGAGGAAGCTAAAAATACTACAGCTCTCATCGTCAACTTACACAACATCGTGCAAAAACACTCTTTCCTTAATGCTGCATTTTGGAAAAAAGTAAAC
Source organism: Flammeovirga sp. AWQ4_249 (assembly GCF_056161045.1). NCBI lineage: Bacteria > Pseudomonadati > Bacteroidota > Cytophagia > Cytophagales > Flammeovirgaceae > Flammeovirga > Flammeovirga sp. AWQ4_249. The sequence continues at coordinate 70,957 of NZ_JBSWYJ010000010.1, read as the reverse complement.
ATTATCTCTGCCTTATCCTCATTCGCTTTTATTCCTGAAGAAATTGAAAGTAATGAGTATGATCAGAACATATTAAAATTATCCTCAAAGTTTAACACTAAAAAGGATAAAGTTTTTAATGTTTCCACCTCATTTGGAACAAAACTAATCTTTGCTTTTCCTTCAGAACTTGAGGATTGGTTAAATGAAATGTACAGTAATTCTGACATTTCATTCAATCATTACACTCAGAGTTTTTACAATGAAATCAGTACCTCTACCAATGAATTACATTGTTACATTGATACTGATACTATTTGTATTCTAAAAGGAAACGAAGATAAATCGCTTCAATTTGCCAATATTTTTAAGTATAAAACCTCACAAGATCTTTTATACTATGTTTTATTTGTGATTGATGAGTTAGGTTTAACACCAAAAGAAACTGAACTATTTGTTTGGGGTGAATTAACTACTGATCGTGATGAAATTAAAACATTACGTAAATTTATTGGTAAAGTATCTACAGGTAGCAAACCTAAAGACCTTCTTTATGCTTATCAGTTTGATCAAGAGCCACACCAACATGCGGCAATTGATGTGTTAGGCAACATGAAATTATATAAATGAAAAGAATCGCATTTTTCCCTGGTACTTTTGATCCTTTTACTAAAGGACATGAAGATATTGCACTACGTGGTGCTAAACTTTTTGACGAAGTAGTTATTGGTATTGGCCATAACTCAAAAAAGAAGAGATTCTTTCCAGCTGAAAAAATGAAAACTCTTATTGAAGAGTATTTTAAAGACAATGATAATATTAGAGTCATTTTATATCAAGACCTCACGGCTAAAGTTGCTAAAGAATTAGGCGCTTGTGTACTTTTAAGAGGTCTCAGAAATACAACTGACTTTGAATATGAAAACAGTATTGCACAAGCAAACAGACATATTAACGGCTTAGATACTGTATTTATTTATACTTCTCCAGAATTTTCTCATTTAAGTTCTTCTATTATCAGAGAACTTCATAAATTTGGGCACAGTGTAAGTAAATTTGTTCCATTCGAATTAGAATCGGAATATTAATTTTTTTAATGCAAATTTGCATCAGGCTAAATTGCCAAATCTATCCATGAAGGGATAGTATAAATATAGATTAATATGGGATGTCAATCGTGTTCAACGGGGGCATGTGGTGTACCAACTGGATGTGGCAGTAATGGAAACTGTAGCACAGGTGGCTGTAGCAAATTAAATTCATTTGATTGGCTAGGCGATATGGACCTCCCCTCGTCTCAACGTTTTAATATAATAGAAATAAAATTCAAGGGTGGTAGAAAAGGTTACTTCCGTAACGAACCTCTACTTGAATTATATACTGGTGACCCTGTGGTAGTAGATACAGGAAATGGTCATCATATTGGTCATGTAAGTTTACAAGGCGATCTTGTACGTTTACAATTGATCAAAAAAGGTATTAATGAGGAAGAAGATGAATTATTAAATATTCTTCGTCATGCTACTCCAAAAGACTTGGAGAAGTTAGCAATGGTTAAAAATAGAGAAATACCTACGCTTTACCGTACAAGAGAAATTATTCAAGACATGGAACTACAGATGAAACTTTCTGATGTAGATTTCCAGGCGGATAATTCAAAAGCAACTTTTTATTATTCTGCTGATGACAGAGTCGATTTCCGTCAACTGATCAAAGTACTTGCTAGTGAATTTAAAATACGCGTAGAGATGCGTCAAATTAGTTTACGTCAAGAAGCAAGTAGATTAGGCGGTATTGGTTCTTGTGGTAGAGAATTATGTTGCTCAACTTGGTTAACAGAATTCAAAAGTGTTTCTACTTCAGCAGCACGTTATCAAAACCTTTCATTAAACCCTAGTAAATTATCTGGGCAGTGTGGTCGATTAAAATGTTGTCTAAACTATGAATTAGAAACATACATCGATGCTTTAGTGGATATCCCTTTATTGGATAAAAACTTAAAAACACAGAAAGGTGAAGCATTCCTTCAGAAAGTTGATATTTTCAGAAAGAGAATGTGGTTTAGTTTTCAAGGTGAAACAACTTGGCATGCTATTTCAACAGACCGTGTTCATGAGGTTTCAAAAATGAATGAACGTGGCAAGTTTCCTGAAACATTAGAGGAAAATGTAATAGATAAAACTGCAGTTTTACAAGAACAAAAATTAAGTTCTGTTCTTGACAAACAACCTCTTCCTCAGAAAAAGCAAAAAGGAAAACGTAAGTCGGATAATAACAAGCAAGGTAATGATTCAAGAAAAGGACCTCAACAAAATGAGCGTCAACGTAATCAACCTCGTAAGAAACAAAATAATCCAGCAAATAAGAAAAGAGGAAACTATCCTAACAGACAGAAAGGGAATAATGAACAACCTCAAAATGAGGCTAAAAAACAAAACCCTCAGTCTAACCAACAAAAACCTAAAAAAGAAGGAGGTAAAAAACCTTCAAAAGGTAATTTTAGAGGAAGAAAAAGAAGACCTAACAATTCAAATGATTAATTTCAAAAAATATATATTCCTGTTTTGGGGTATTTTCACATCTTTTTCAATGGTATCATGTGATTCTCAAATGGTATATGAAAGATATGTTGATTATGACAATAATGCTTGGAATGTAGATTCTACTGCAGTTTTTCATTTTGATATAGAAAATACAACTGATAAGTACAACTTAATTGCTTATGTTAGAAACACTAGTGATTATCCTTATCAAAATATTTACTTGAAGTATTCTTTGATACAAGAAGATTCTTTAGTGGGAATTGACTCTTTGATCCCTGAGAAAATGAAAGACGTTCAACTTTTCAAAGTGAAAACAGGTGAACCTTTTGGAAAGGTAGAGCAATCTATCGGCAACTCAAGTACTGGAGCAATATATACTCATCCTGTTTATATCAAAAAGAATTTTATGTTTGATAAAAAAGGAGAATATATTTTTAATATAAAGCATTATATGCGTCCTGATGACCTGCAAGGAATCTTAGGAATTGGCTATAGGCTTGAAAGAGCTGAATAAGAAAAAGGCTATTTTACTCGATTGTAAAATAGCCTTTTTTATGTTTAATATGGACTTGAAGCCTCAAACATATCTTTGTATTTATCTTGTCTTCGAAGAACATGCTCAATAGATTCTGTAACGATCTCCCCCATGTTTTCACATTTCATAAAACGAGAACTTTTATAATGTTCTGCTAAATCTTTTCGAAGCGTAATTACATTTTCTCGAGGAGCAATAATATCTTTTCGCATAGTCCTTAAAATATCCTTAGCTCTATGTCTAAATCCCATAACTCTACTTGCAATCATAAAGCGCTCCTCTGCTTGGTATTGTCTTACAGATTCCCATGAGATCTTACCCATCATAATCTTGAGAATAGCATTATTTTGCCTGTAAAATTGAGGCATGTAAATATTTCTTCTTCCTTCATAACTTTGTTGATCAAAATCAATAGGTCGAATTCTGTAGTTAATTTCATCGAAATCTGGTACCATCAGTACCACCCAGTTAGAAGAATGCATATCTCCCAATAATTGCACAAAACAACGTTCATTAAATTTCACAAATTCCTTTGTTAAACGTGTTTTATTTTGATGCCCATCTTCTAGATATTCATTAATAAACATATCTCCTGGAATACCTGGAATATGTTCCTCGATTAGTGTTTGATCTGTCACAAGATAACTGACCTTATTTGGAGAAAGAATATCCTCCAATTCCAACCCATAAATACGAGAGGCATCTGCTACCTTTACATAGAAATAATCGAAGTTATCATTAATTCTATTGACAATTCGAACTCTAAAAGGTTTTGTATTTCCATAGGTACACATATCAACTCGATCGACAAATAAGTGTTCCATTACAGTAAGATTACCATCCGCTCTTAAAGAAGCATACAGTTTTTTGAGTGTTTTGTAAAGCTCTTCCATATCCTCTTGAGGATAGAAAACTGTAATCCATAAAGTATCTTCTCCATTAGAATCATACAAAGGTATTGCATTATTATATCTACATAGATCTTCGTATTTTATATTTACTGGAGATATCCTGTCATATTGATCTAAAAAATACTCTAACGGTTCTGTAACGGGATAAGGCTGTTTTTTCTTACTAATTAATGCCATTTTCTATATTCTTTCTATTTTCAAAAGAAATTAACTTTTGATTGATGTTAAATGGTTGATAAGTAAAAATACGGAAATTCTTCTTTATTAAATAGGAGTATTATCACTAAAATATTGGTGACTTCAATAAGAACTTACATCTTTACATTTCAAGATAAATTAATCCATATGTCAACAATACAATATGAAATAAAGGACATGGCTGAAGCTGATTATAGAGCTCACCCTGCCCTAGCAAATACGGATTTAAAAAATGCTCAAATGCATCTTTTAGGTCAATCACCTTTTACTCCTAAAAAAGCATTAAGAGAAGGTACTTATTTGCATACTGCCATATTAGAACCAGAAAAATGGATTGATATGCAAAAAAAGCTATCTGCCCCACAAGCAAATAAAATTGGTAGAATCGCAGCAACAGCTAGAAATTACCCTTTATTAAATGAGCTTCTTGCCCATAAAGATGTAATGATAGAAAAATGCATTTTCTGGAAAGATCCTCTAACAGGATTGGAATGTAAAGCAAAACCAGATTTATTTATTGAGGGAGAAGTTGTTTTAGATTTAAAAACAACTTCGAGGAATATGCGTGAGGCTTTTGAAAAACAAGTTCTTCAGAGGGATTTTGATCGACAAATCTCTTTTTATAATATACCAATTCAAGCACCTATCGCTAGAGTAATTGGAGTCAGTAAAACGTCAAAAGGAAGATTATTTCGTCTTGAATGGAATAAAGATGATGAATACTTAATTCATGGTCGAAAAAAAGCAGAAATTCTATTAAAAAAGATTGCTGACGATCCTTCATTATATAACAGAGCATTATCATATAGAAAATAAAAAAGCCCGTAAAAACGGGCTTTCTTTTTATGAATACATTCCTTCAATTACTTCTTCATACCTTTCATTGATAACTTTACGTTTCAACTTTAAAGTCGGTGTCACTTCACCCGAATCAATAGACCATACATGATCAATAATTGAAATTTTCTTTACTTTTTCCCATTGGGCAAAGTTATTATTTGCTTTTTGAACCTCTTGATCTAATTTCTCAATCACTTGTTCATTTTTTATCAAATCTTGATCTGAAGAATAACTTATTTTATGAATGTTACACCATTCTTTTAAACCTTCAAAATTTGGTACGACCAATGCTGATGGGAATTTTCTATTGTTACCGATAACAGCTGCTTGTTCAATAAAATAGGATTCCTTTATTTTATTTTCAAGAAGTTGAGGAGCAACATACTTTCCACCAGAAGTCTTGAACATTTCTTTTTTACGATCCGTTATTTTCAAGAATTTACCATCAATTATTTCACCGATATCTCCTGTATGGAACCATCCATCTTTTAGTACTTCTGCTGTTTTTTCTGGATTTTTATAATAACCCATCATAACATTAGGGCCTTTTGCCAAGATTTCTCCATCGTCCGCAATTTTCACCTCTACACCATCTACTAATGTCCCCACAGTACCAACCATCATATTTTCTTTATCAGGTCTATTTACCGCTATTACTGGAGAAGTTTCTGTCAAACCATATCCTTCACAAAGTTTTATTCCTGCTGACCAGAATACTCTAGCTAATCTTGGTTGAAGAGCAGCTGCACCTACATTGATAGACTTTACATTTCCTCCTAAAGCTTCTCTCCATTTTGAGAATACCAATTTATTAGCGAGTTCCAATTGTTTATTGTAGATAAAACCTTGCTCCTTATTTGGTTCGTATCTTAAACCTAAATTTAATGCCCAGAAAAAGATTGCTTTTTTAGCAGTTGAAGCTTCTAAGCCTTTTGCTATAATTTTATCATAAATCTTTTCCAACAAACGTGGAACGGTATTAAACATATCCGGTTTTACTTCTTTTAAATCTGCTGCAATTGTCTCTAAACTTTCAGCATAATAAACTGAGATACCAAACATGAGGAAGAAGTGGAAGCCTGTTCTCTCAAAAATGTGACAAAGTGGTAAAAAACTTAACGCTTTCGCCTTCCCTTTTTCGACAGGACATACTTCTGAAACTGACATTGCATTAGACACTACATTTCTATGAGACAACATTACTCCTTTTGGTTTTCCTGTTGTTCCTGAAGTGTAAATGATCGTCAGTAAATCTGTCGTATCAATTTTATCCTTAATTGAATTGACCTGTTCCCGACTTTTCCCTTTTCCTAACTCTTCAATTTCACTCCAATGAGGGATTTCATCCAATTTATCAAAAGTGAAAATCTTTTCAACAACATTGACTTCTAATGCTGCTCTAGCACTTTTTTCATATAAATCATTGGTATCAACAAATACATATTTAGTGTCAGAATTATCAAATATGTAAGTATAATCTTCAACGGTTATTGTAGGGTAAATTGGAACAGTAATTACTCCAATTTGTTGACACGCTAAATCAATGAAATTCCATTCGGGGCGATTAGCAGAAATAATAGCGACCTTATCACCAGGTTGTAATCCAGACTCTAACAACCCTACACCAAGGTTATTAATAATTTCAATGACATCATCTGTTGAATACATCTTCCAATGACTATTTTCTTTATAAGCAATGCAGTCATTTTTGGGATAGTTTTCTTTTTGGATGTATAAAAAATCAAATGTTCGTTGTGCTGTTTTCATACTAAATGATTGTATAGAGAAGTTTAAAAATTTTCAGTCCTTAGATTTTTCCGTTATCTTAAAACTATTGATTATTATATATTTGTCCTAATTTATAAGTGAATTCATTTTCACATCACTGTATTCTGCTATAGATACGAAGATTTACTTTCAAAATGAGAGGTATAAAACTACTGTTGACCCATATCAAATTATTACTAATTGTATTCATAAGTCTATTTTTTACAGAAACTTTTGCTCAAAAAAATAGAGATGTAATTATTTATGCAAAATTAAAAAGTACTACTACACCAATATTACAACCTTGGTCAACAAGTTTTTTATCTGATAGAGATTTACCTGCTGTGATGTTGGCTCCAAAATCTTTTCAACACGTTATACCACAAAGAAAAAACTCTTTCTCAACATTTGAGCTATTCAAAAAAGAAAGACCTGATATTCTTGAAATACATTTTGCTTCTGGAACGAATGTTTCTGGTAAAATTGAAGAACTAAAAGAACACCCACTAGTAGAATATGTGGAATTAGAAACATATTATCCAGATTTAGAAATACTCAGCACCTATGTTCCAAATGATCCTCGACAAGGTGAACAATACGTTATTGATCTTCATAATATGGAAGAAGCATGGGCCATTAATCAAGGAAGTGACAATATCAGTATTGGTATTCATGATAGTGGTTTTGATGTAAATCATGAAGATCTAAGAGGAAACTTGAAAGAAAATACAATAGAAATCAATGGTACTGCAGGGATTGATGATGATAATAATGGCTATATCGATGATTTTTATGGTTACAATTTCGTCAATGATAATAACGATCTTACTGGCTCAAATCACGGTGTATTAGTGTCTGGTAGTGCTTCAGCAAGTACAGACAATAATGTAGGTATTGCAGGAATTGGCTTCAATACCAAAATGCTTTGTTCTGTCCGAAGTAGTTTAAGTAGTCTTTCTTATTTAGCAGAAAATGGTGTTAAGATTATTAATATGTCCTGGGGAAGTCCAAACTCAAAATCAAAGTCTTATGAAGAATTAATAAACTTCTATACTGAAGATCCTGATTATGATGTACTCTTTATTGCCGCTGCAGGAAATAGTAATCATGGAGGTGTGCTTACAGACTACTACCCTGCCTCTTTTGATAACGTTCTTTCAGTCACTTCTATTGATCAAAATAAAAATATTCAAAATTACACAAAGAGTTATAAAATTCATTTATCAGCTAATGACAACTCATTAACAACCAACGTAAATAATACATATTCAACCACTGCAGGTACTTCTATCGCATCTCCAACTGTAGCAGGTATTGCGGCTTTGGTACGTTCTCAAGATCCCACTCTTACAGCAATTCAAACAGCAGAATTAATCCGTTATACTTCTGACACTACAATTTTCACGATTAGCAACAATGCCAACACAAAATATACATCAGGTTTTGGTATGGTAGATGCTTATGCTGCCTTACGTTTGATCGATAGTGTTCATGTGGTGAGGGCATCAAATCTTTCATACAATAAATACGGTACAGATGATATAGATGTAATGCCTGGCGATACAATCGAAATCACCTTCGATTTTAAAAATGTTTTACATGGAAGTTCTGGTGATTTAAAAGCTGTATTAACTTCCTATGATGATAATTTTATTCCGATCACAGATACAACTTTTATTGGTCAATTAAGTGAAGGACAAACTATCTCCAATGCTATCCGACCCTTCTTATTTAAAGTTGGACTTAATGCTGACCTAGATGAAAATATAAGCTTTAGAATAAATTACACAGATAGTACAGATACTTATCATTATAAAGATTGGCAAAATGTAGAATTAAATATCACACTTGAACAATATGTCAATTTCAATAAGATTAATGGAATATTTAGACCAGATGGTACAATTGGCAAGGATAATGGATTAAATTATTACACTGCTAATAACTTTGGTGTATTTAATTACTATCAATTTACACGTCAAGCAGGAATCATATTGGCTACAAATGATGGAACTGTATCAAATGCTGTCTATACTGATATTAATACAAATACTAGAAGTGAAGATTTCCAAGGTATTACTCCTGTTTCATTTATATATGATCATGCAATTGACACAAATTATCCTGTAATTTCTTTTGAAATGCAATATGTGGACATCAATAGTGATGATCCTATTGACTTAGAAATTCATCAAACGTATTTTTCTACCAATCAGATTGACGTAAATAGTGAGTTTTTCACAGAATTAGAGATTACCAATACTTCCAATTCTCATATTGATACGCTTTATACGGGATTATTTATGGATTGGATGATGAATTATACTGCAAGTACCTCAACAAATTATCCATCTGATAGCTCAATTACAGCTTATGATCCAGCTAAAAAGATGGCCTATGTAAAACATCTCAATGACAGGAAATATGGAGCTATCACTTTATTAAATGACGCTGAAATTAATATTCAAGCAATTGATAACTTGAATGGAGCAAATAGTGATATTGATATTACCGATGGATTTTCTGAGCATGAAAAATATCTTGCTGTATCTTCTGGAATAGGGACTACAGTAGTTGGAAATATACCTTCTGGAACAAATTCGTCAAGTATTGTAAGTATGACAATACCAAGTATTGCTCCTAATGAAACTGTTAGAATTGGCTTTTTAATAATAGCTGCTGATTCGATAGAACAATTATATTCACAAGTGGACAGTATTAGACCTTATACTCAATACTGGCTAAAAAGTCCTAATCCTGATATTGGATACCAAGTTGCTCACGAAGGTGAATACGTACCAATTAGAACATCAGATTTTGACTCATTGGCATTATTTAAAAATGAAAATGGAACAAAAGTACTAAAAGAAAGAGGTAGAATTTTTAGTGTTTTGATTGATAGTATTGATTATTACTATGTACAATCTCAAGGACGTTATGTTTATAATGGTGATACAATTCAACTGGAAGGTGAAGCTATTCCTGAATTAAGTATTACTTCTCCAATGTATGTTTGTGATAATAGTAATGTCATCGTTCAAGCGAATGGCTGTGGCATATTTAATTACTATAGCGATGAACTATTAACGGATCTTCTTTATTCAGGTCCTTCTCTAACATTATATGATATTGAAAGAGATACTTCATTTTATATCTCTTGTGCCAATAGAACAGGTGGAAATGTCCAATACGTATATTCTGAAATTGTAGTCGATTCTGTCTTTAAAGATTATTATTTATCAGATACCCTGTCTTATGTTAGTGATAGTGTACATGCAGAGTTCCAAGCAAGAACTGGTGCTGTAGCATGGCAATGGTATCTAAATGGAGAACAGGTAGGTGAAGATAATGAGGCTTCCATTACTATAGAATTTGAAGAAGCGGGTGATCATCAATTACGCCTCTTTGCAACCAACCGAGCAGGATGTACTTATATTATTTCAAAAGAAATTGATGTAAAACGTGACAACCTCACGAGTTCAATGGTCTCTCTATTGGAAAATAGTATTGTGTATCCAAATCCAGTGGTGAATCATCAAGTATTCTTGAAATTACCAACCACAATTGGCACTATGAATTTTGAACTATATGACATTGATGGACAGTTAATCCGAAGTCAACTATCACATAGTAAAAATGCAGGTACTTACACAATCTATCTACCAAGTAAACTAAGCAGTAAAATGTACTTGTTAAGAGGTACTTCACAGTTTGGAAACAAGACTTGGCAGATTACAATTCGTTAATACTTCCGAATTAATCTGTTAATTTATCTTGATTTCAGGGGCAAAATATTTTTTTGTAGCACCTACTAAAACAAAACTGTACATTTGCAGGCACTTATACTTTGAAATAAGATACAACTAATAGAATATGCGTAAGTTTTTAGGAATTATTCCTGCTCGCTACGGATCATCTAGATTAGAAGGTAAGCCATTAGCAGATATCTGCGGTAAGCCTATGATACAACATGTCTACGAACGAGCTATACAAACTGTTGATCATGTCTACATTGCTACAGATGACGTTCGAATCGTTGAAGCCGTAGAATCATTTGGCGGAAACGTGGTAATGACTTCAGTGGAGCATACTAATGGTACTTCAAGATGTCTTGAAGCACTAGATATCGTAAACAAGCAAACAGGTAATAACTTTGATGCAGTTGTTAACATTCAAGGAGATGAACCTCTACTTGAACCTGTTCAATTGACAGAGTTAATGGAAAGCTTTGATGACACAACTGAATTTGCAACTTTAGTATTGCCAGTTGTTCACGAGGAAGACCTTACAAATAATAGTGAAGTTTTTGTGACATTTGATCACAATAAAGATGCTTTGTATTTCAGTAGAGCTGTTATTCCTACGGTAAGAGGGGTTGATCCAAAAGAATGGATGCAGCATACTACATTTTATAAACATATTGGTTTATATGCTTACACAAGAGAAGCTTTAGCCAAATTTTCATCTCTAGCGCCTACTAATCTTGAGAAATTAGAATCTCTTGAACAGTTGAGATGGATCGAGCACGGTAACAAAATCAAAGTTGGTATCACAGAACATGACAGTATTCCTGTAGATACTAAAGAGGATTTAGAGCGTGTTAGACAGATAATGCAAGAGTTAGTGTAAATTTTATAATTACGTAACTTTTATTATTGGGCATTTTTTCAAAAAAAAACTAAATTGCGCATCGTTAGAGGAAGACCTACAATTATTTAAGTCTTACCCCGACACAAAAGCAATATATACAGATGAGTAAAAACATTGTAAAAGTTGGTGACATCAACTGTGGCGCCGACGAATTATTCTTGATCTCAGGTCCTTGCGTAATCGAGGATGAGAGCATCATGATGAAAACGGCAGAGAAATTAAAAGAAGTAACGGAGCGTTTAAACATTCCGATGATCTATAAAGCTTCTTTCCAAAAAGATAACAGATCTTCTGTAGATTTTTATAGAGGTCCTGGTATCGATGAAGGTTTACGTATCCTTCAAAAAGTGAAAGATGAGTTTGGTTTCTCTTTAGTATCAGACATTCATTACCCAGACCAAGTAAAGCCAGCTGCTGAGGTATTAGATATTCTTCAAATTCCAGCTTACTTATGTATGCAAACTGACCTTGTTGTAGCTTCTGCTGAAACAGGTAAAGTTGTAAACATCAAACACGGTCAATTCTTAGCTCCTGAAAACATGATCAAACCTGCTCAAAAGGTTGAATCAACAGGAAATAAAAACATCATTTTAACAGAAAGAGGTTATTCATTTGGTTACAATGACTTAATTGTTGACCCTCGTTCATTCTATGAAATGAGACAAACTGGATACCCAGTGGTTTTTGACGTAACTCACTCTATCCGTAAATATGGTATTCCTTCAGCGGATCCAACAGGTGGAGCTCGTCAATACTTAAGTACATTAGCTAGAGCTGGTGTAGCTGCAGGTATCGATGGTTTATTTATCGAAACTCACCCTTGCCCTAACGAAGCACTTTGTGATGCGGCAAGTCAATTAGATGTAAATCAATTAGAAGAGTTCATGAAACCTCTAATCGAATTACACAATATCGAAGTAAGTTACCGTAAGTAATTTATTTCACCCTTTTTAGATTAAAAATAAATAATATATACTTACTAGTATGGAATTATATTTAGATTCTGCGGAGATCAATGAGATCAAATCGTCTTTCGAACAACTTCCGTTCATGACTGGTTTAACAACAACTCCTACTTTCATGGCTCGTCACGGTATCACTGATATCGACGGTACTATCGTTGAGTTGTCGAAAATTGTTCCTGTTCTTCAAATTGAAGCATTAGGTGACACTGCAGAAGAAATCGTTGCTGAAGCAAAACGTCAAGAAGCTTTAGGTTTAGATCGTGAAAAAACAGTTTACAAAATTCCTGTTTCTAAAGTAGGTCTTAAAGCTTGTTCAATGCTTGTAAAAGAAGGTTTCAAAGTGAATATTCACCTTGTATACACTTTACAACAAGCATATATGGCTATGCAAGCTGGTGCAACTTACGTTTGTCCACTAGTTGGTCGTTTACAAGACCAAGGACATGACGCGTTATCATTAGTAAGAGACTGTGTTGAAGCAGTTAACTACTATGGTTACAACACTAAAATCATGTTCTCTTCTGTACGTACAATCCAACACGTACGTGACGCAGTTGAGGTAGGTGTTCACACAATTACTGTACCTTGGAAGATCATGTCTCAATTAACTGAGAACCACTTCACAAAAATCGGTACTGATCAGTTCGTAAACGACACTCGTTTAATGACTGTTCGTGTAGGTGACGCTTTATCTGAAAACAACCCTACAATCACTGCTGATTCTACAATCGCTGAAGCATTAGTTGTTATGACTAACAACAAAACTGGTGCTGCTACTGTAGTTGATGCAAATGGTGCTGCAATTGGTATCTTTACTGACGGTGATTTACGTCGTTTAGTTACTGAAAAAGGTGGTGAAATTTCTAACATGAAAGTTTCTGATTTAGGTTTAAAAGAACCTATCTCTATTGATGCTCACGAATTATTATTCGCTGCATCAAACTTAATCAAAGAAAAGCAAGTTGATGAATTAGTAGTGACACTTGACGGTAAAGCTATTGGTTTATTAGATGTTCAAGATATCGTAAAATACTAATCTCAAATTCATGAGAGAAGAATTATTCGAAGAAGGAGGAGGCGTTTTTGTAACCGCCTCCTCTTCTCTTTTAGAGCAATTGAAAAAAGTAAAAGGAATCATCTTTGATTGGGATGGTGTTTTTAATGGTGGTGTAAAAGGTGGAGCAATGCCTAGTCCATTTAGTGAAGTGGATTCTATGGGTGTAAATATGCTTCGTTTTGGCTACTTTTTAGAACATGGTAAAATTCCATTTACTGCAATTGTTACAGGAGAATTTAATGAAGCTGCTTTCAAATGGGCCAAAAGAGAACATTTTGATGCAGTATGTTATTTGGTGAAAGACAAGGTAAAAGTTTTACCATTAGTAGATGACATGTCTGGTGTTCAAGCAGAAGAAATTCTTTTCAGCTTTGACGACATCTTAGATATTTCATTGGCAAAAGAAGTAGGCGCTCGCTGTATGGTCGGTAGATCAGGAAGCCCTTTATTTACTGAATATTGTAGAATGCATGGTTATGCAGATTACATTACCGGTAATTCAGGATCCAATAATGCTGTGAGAGAAATTTCTGAAGTGATATTAAGTCTACTCGGTCGCTTTGAAGAAACGATTGATAAAAGAGTAGAATTCGAAGGTGAATATGCCAAATACATTAAACTTCGAAATGAAATTCCTACGAAGTTTTTCAAAAATGAAGGAAGTAACTTTATTGAAAGTAACCCTTTATAAGTTTTTGAGAAAAATCTTGAACATGCTAATCATCAGGTTAGCATGTTTTTTTGTTTTTAGACTAAAAATTCAAACTATTGTAAATAAAATAGCTCTTTTGTTCACGCTTTCGTATTAATTCAAAGTTAATATTAAAGAATTTTTAAAAAATTGGAATAAAAATCAAAAATTATTCACTTTCTATTTGGGAAAAATTTAAGATCAAAATAACTTTGCATTGCATTGAGTTTCAAACAAACTAAACACACAAGCCTTTGAAAGTAATAGATCGTCTCACACAAGCAGCTGAAGAGAAAAAAACATTATTCTCTTTTGAATTACTTCCTCCAGTTAGAGGAAAAAGCATTCAATCATTATTTGATGCTATTGATCCATTGATGGAGTTCAACCCTGCATTTGTGGACGTGACCTATCATCGTGAAGAATATGTTTATAAGGAACTTCCAAACGGATTATTTGAAAAATCAATTCAAAGACACCGTCCTGGAACTGTAGCTGTTTGCGCTGCAATTATGCACAAATATAATGTGGACACTGTTCCTCATATCATCTGTGGAGGCTTTTCTAAAGAAGAAACAGAAAATATTCTGATTGAATTAAACTTCTTAGGTATAGAGAATATTCTTGCCTTAAGAGGTGATGCCGCCAAAGGTGAGGCAGCATTTACTCCACATCCAGAAGGATATGCTTATGCTTCAGAATTAGTCGAGCATGTTCAAAAAATGAATGAAGGAGAATTTAAATATGCGGATGAAACTGGTTTCAAAGGTGGTTTTAGCATTGGTGTAGCAGGTTACCCTGAAAAACATATGGATGCCTCTAATATGGACTCTGACATTGATTTCTTAAAGAAAAAAGTGGAATTAGGAGCTGATTATATTGTGACTCAAATGTTTTTTGATAATCAAAAATATTTTGATTTTGTCGAAAGATGTAGAGCTGCAGGTATTACTGTACCGATTATCCCTGGTATTAAGCCATTGACTACGAAAAAACAATTGACTTTACTTCCAAGTATTTTCAAATTAGATTTCCCTCAAGAATTATTGACGGAAGCCCAAAAATGTAAAAACAACAAAGAGGTTAGAGAATTAGGAATTGAATGGGGAATCAAACAATCAAAAGAATTGATTGAATATGGTGTCCCAGGTATGCATTTCTATTCAATGGGCCGATCAACTTCTGTGAAAGATATTGCTGAAGCCATCTTCTAGAGATAGATTTAATAACTAGAGATTCACTTTTTAATCTCTATGTCCTTATATTGCTACAATATTTGAGTTACTATCAAGTATTGTAGCATTTTTTATATGGGAATAATCAGTATCCTCTTTCTTGCTATCCTTATTTTTTTTCATTGGAAATATAATGCAGGAAACTTTTCGAAAATATATATCTCTAGTCTTTCTGTAAAACTCATTTTAGGATGTTGTATTGGATTGATCTACTCTTATTACTATAAAGGAGGTGATACTTTTGTTCTTTTTAAAGACGCTACAATTTTAGGTAAAATTGCTTGGAATGACTTCTCTAGTTTTTGGGAATTTATTACAGCAAAACCTTATCACACCCCTGAAGCAATACAAACTCAGTTAATTCCTAGTAATTCTTCCTCCACCTTTTTTAGTATTGTTTTAAGTCCTATAGCACTTCTGTGTCAGAATAATTATTGGATATCTTCTTTATATATCTCTTTCTTTGTCTTCATGAGTATATGGTATCTTTTCAAAAAGATTTCAATCTCCTTCCCTACTACAAAGTACAGTTTTTTAATTGCTAATTTTTGTATCCCAAGTATCGTTTTTTGGAGTAGTGGTATTATTAAAGAAGCTATTGTAATTGGTTGTATTTATTACGTTTTGGGATTTATACTCGATTACATTCAGACAAACAAGATTAATTGGGTCAATATCCTTTTAACACCTCTATTACTATTGACAGTATTTAGAATCAAATTCTATTATTTTGTCTGCGTATTTTTCTTTTTTAGCTTAATTTTCATTTTTCTCTACTTTCATCAAGAAAATAAAAAAGTAAACAAGAAAGTTGTAGGGTTAATCTTAATTGGAGTAACAATAGGAATCTCTAGCTTAAATTTATTTGAGTTTCATATGAATTTGGACCAACTACCCACTTCCTTTTATACTAATTACGAAAAATTGAGCCTTCACGAATCAGATCCTTATGCTATTGCGTTACCTTATATGTCTCCAACTTGGAAGGGAGTGATTATGTCTCTTCCAAAAGCTTTAGTGATAACATTATTAGAGCCAAATTATTTCACTTCAAGGCACTTTTTTGATTATATCATAAGTACTGAAAACTTATTATTTCTACTATTAGTCATTTATGCCTTTTCTACATATAAGAGAAAGGAAAAAATTGATCAAAATATTCAGATCATAATTCTCTTGGTTGTAATGTATGGATTACTGACAATTGGTTTATTAGGTATAGCAAGCCCCAATCTCGGATCTTTGAGCAGATACAAAATAGGGGCATATGTGTTTCTATATTATATATTTCTAATTCCCTTAGAAGCTAGATATTTAAAATTTAGATAGTATACATTTGTTCATCTAAATAAATTTCAGCCATCATACATCGTGTTCCACCACCACATACATTTTCAATTGTATCTATTGGTGAATGAATAATATTTGTGTATTTCTCAATCACTTCTTTTTGTTCATCAGTGAAAGAATGATATGCTCTGGATGACATTGTAAGATGTTTTTCACCTTTTAAATCAGTTACTTCAAGTACATTACATGTAAAATCTCTTAATTGATCAAAGGTAACATCAATAATTTCTTTACCTGTTGATTTAAAAGACTCCCATAAGATTTCTTTTTCTTTAGCGTCTTTAATTGATGCTCCACAAATAACTACAAAATCTGATGCTATTGATAGCATAACATTTGTATGATAAATAGGAATTTCTTTTTCATCTGTTGAAGTAAAAGAAATCGCTGTATATCCTAAATCAGACATATGTTTTTCAAATAGGCTTTTGTCTGTTCTTCTCGAAATACAAGCATACCCAACTTTATTTACTCTATCTAAAATCATACTTCCTGTTCCTTCAAGGAATTTTTCTTCCTTTTCATAAGCTGAAAGGTCTGTGATATTACTCACATGAAAGCACATTTCTAGTAATTCTATGATATCTTTTCTTTTTTCTGGTCTCCTATTTACGGGACGTAATGGATAAATAAAAATTCTACCATTAGCATGTGTAGTAAACCAATTATTAGGAAACTGACTATCTGGTTTTTTGGGAGAAGGCGTATCATCCACCACCGTCACATCAATATTATTTGCTCTTAATGTAGCAACATAATGATCAAACTCTTTTAAAGCACTTTCCTCATATTCATCACCACCTTCAGAATAATCTATTGAATTGTCCTGAAATTCGTTATCAACAGAAGTATCTTCATTAAAACTAAATGAAGCAGGTCGAACCATTAGTATATGTGAAGTTGAATTATTCATGTTATATGTGTAGTTAAATCTAAGATATCTACCAAAAAAGTTTACTATCAAGTAAAAAGTAGGCTTTTTTCATTACAAAAATCTAAAATTCTATTTTTTTTTCAATATTTCTAAAAAAAATTTTCATAAGTGTAAGTAAGTACACTTAACTACAATAAGTTCAGTGTTTTGATTAAAATTCAAAATATGATACATGTAGTAACATCCAATCTCAATACAAACAATAATTAAGTGTATTCTTAACAAAATTAAATAAGAAATATTTAAGTTTTTTCAAGAGTAAATTTTATGGTTATTTACTTTGACAATATAAAATATTACTCCATATTTGTAGTGTAATCAAGAACAAAGGATTACAATTGATATAGAAATCACAGCTCATAAGAGCTTAAAAATATAAGTAATAATTCATTTCATTTCATACTTTGTGGGAGAGGTTATCATTCAGTGGTAACCTCTTTTTTTGTCTATACGTTAATTTGTTCAATATTAAACATTCAATACTATATTTATTTTAAAAAAGCAATAGTTTTCATCATTGTTCTATTGCAGTTGGAAATCTGCGAAATCGCATAAAAATACAAAAATGATGAAAAACCCCTCATACATACATGTTTAGCAAAGTGAATAAATAATCACTTCAATATTAAATTAAAGTTAAGGAATTTATTTTAACATTTTTTAATTATTTATTTTCTCTTTAAGTGTATCAAACGACACTTTACAAAGAAAATATAGCAATTATACAGTATCTCCTTATGAAGTATAAGGATCAGATTACACTTAATGAATAAAAAGTAAATAAGTGTACTTGAGACGAAATAAAATAATATCAAATTACGTTTTTACACTTTATATATTTTGGCTATTTACATTTTGACAAAAGAAAATAATACCCCACCTTTGTGATGTAATCAAAACAGAAATTATACAAATAAAAATATACACTATGAAAAAGTTAACAGTTATAATTGCTACATTATTAGTTTCATTAAATTTATCAGCCACAGAATTTTACTTACCATTTAACGGTATCTCATATTTCTTCAAGGCTTCAACAGATGGAACTTCAGCTTCAATTATTTTCAACAACTTAGAAGGACAAGAAATTAACTTCGTAATTGAAGATGCAGCAGGAAAAGTTTATACATCAAAAACAGTTATTGCTTCAGGTAAAGTTAAAGAAGACATTAATTTCAAAAGTTTACCAGAAGGACAATATACTTTTAAGATGAATTTTGAAGATAAAATGTTAGTTAGAGAATTTTTCGTAACTCCTTCTAATACAGCAGTTATGTTAAACTATCAATTAGCTTCAGCAAATCAAAAATTCAAAATATCTGTAGCACAAGAAAACTTAAACATCATTTTAGGTAAAAATGTTGAAGGTTTTGTAAAAGTTAAATTATTAACATCAGAAGGCGACGTAGTTTACAATTCTAAATTCGTTGCTGGTGCTAAAAACGTAAAGCGTTTTGACTTATCTACTTTACCTACAGGTACATATACTGCAGAATTAGAAATCGACGGTGTTTCTTACTCAGATTCTTTCTCAGTATTATAATATTGATACTTAGATAAAATAAAAATATAAGTAATAATTTATTTCATTTCATTTCATACTTGGGAGAGGTTATCATAGTTAATGATAACCTCTTTTGTTTTATATTTACCTTAGCAAACTGATAATCAGTTACGATTCAAATTCATAAAACTAACTTAACGATGAATACGCTCTCTCATTTTGAAGAAAAACTTACGATTAAACATCTAGCAGAAGAAGATCGTCCTCGAGAAAAATTACAACTTAAAGGTAGACATAGTTTATCTGATGCTGAATTACTGGCTATCATAATTGGTTCAGGAACCAGAAGTTTATCTGCCATTGAAGTTGCCCAACTTATCTTACACAAAGGTCAAAATGATTTAAATACCTTAGCCCAATTCACACTCAAAGACTTAAAATCAATAAATGGTATTGGTGATGCAAAAGCGATAAGTATTATGGCAGCACTTGAATTAGGTAGAAGAAGAAAGGATAGCATAAAAAAAGAACGTCCTCGAATTACTTGTTCGAAAGATATCTATCAAGTTATAACACCTTATTTATTGGATTTAAATCATGAAGAATTGTGGGTAATTATCCTCACTCGTTCTAATCATATCAAGAAAATGGAAAAGGTAAGTATGGGTGGAATGACAGGAACAGTAGCAGACCCAAAGATAATTTTCCAAAATGCTTTGTCCGCGCAAGGATGCTCAATAATCCTTGTCCATAATCATCCTTCAGGCCAAGTTAAGCCTAGTCAAGCTGATATTTCTCTCACAAAAAAAATCAAAGAAGGTGGTAAGTTTCTCGAAATACCACTTTTAGACCATATTATCTTCGGAAATGATACGTATTTTAGTTTTGCAGATGAAGGCATATTGTAATTTTTCTGAAGTTAGGATAGCACATTTCTAATATTCAATTCCACTTTTTCAATGATATCATGCTAAAGGTGATCTAAATTAAAAAATATGCGTATTTTCAATAGGAAAGTGATTAAAGACAATCGACTTAATCATTCCTTCAATTTAAAACTTAAACTATTGGTTTTCTAAACTAAACCTACCTTATGAAAATATCTACTTTTCTATTTTTTATACTACTTTATACATCCTTCTCATTTGGAGAAAATTTTAGTACTACCAGTATAAAACCAGAGCTTGAAAGATACAGTTCGATTGAGCAATGGGAAAATCCAAATAATTGGTCTCCGAATATTGTTCCTTCTGAACAGACAATGATTGTTGTTAAAAAGAATTCATTTATCATTGATTTCAACCTAGACCTTGAAAAGAAAGTAGTAGGAAGCATCGATGTATCTCATGGAGCTGAATTTATGGTCACAAATAGAGGAAGTATATTTATTATCAATACATTATATATCAATCCTAATAGCTCTTTGATTGTTGAAGGTGCTTTGAAGGTTCAAAAAGCGACAATACATTCTACTGATGCTGAATTCACGATAGATCGAATAGGAAGTATAGATGCTCACGAAATTTTCTTGAAAGTTGATAATTATACTGCTGTATTAGATGGTCACATCTCTAGTACTTATTTACATGTCCATTTTTTTGATAAAAAAGGGCAATTAGAAATTGGTGACGATGCAGAAATCCACATTCAAAGTGACTTTATCATAAAAGATAAATATGAAGATAATATTGTTGGAGATATCTCTAAGATTACGACATATGGTTGTAGTGGGAATGCTATGATATGTGATGCGGTTACAGCCTATCACTTAAAATTACCAACAATGTTAGATTATTTTGATATTGAAATAGAAAAAGATATTTCCTATCTATACTGGGAAACTGGGACTGAAAGAGATGCAAGTCATTTTATTATTGAAAAATCAAATGATGGAAAAAACTATACGAAGATCGGCAAAGTAATGGCG
Organism: Flammeovirga sp. AWQ4_249; assembly: GCF_056161045.1. Taxonomy (NCBI): domain Bacteria; kingdom Pseudomonadati; phylum Bacteroidota; class Cytophagia; order Cytophagales; family Flammeovirgaceae; genus Flammeovirga; species Flammeovirga sp. AWQ4_249. The sequence goes on along the minus strand of NZ_JBSWYJ010000010.1, from coordinate 49,871 downwards.
AAAGGGAAATCATCTACTGAGAGTTCTTATGAACTAAAAGATGAAAAATTCGAAAAATCTAAAGATAATTATTATCGTTTAATTCTCGTTTTACAAGATGGTGAAGAATATGTTTGGGGAAGGCATTTGTTAGCAAATGAGTTAGACCGAGAAGAATTTGGTATTGAAAAAGTCTATCCTAACCCTACCAATTATTACTTAAAGATCGATTTCCATGCTGAGGCTAATGCAACTTTAGATATTAAGTTACACCATACTGAAAACGAAGCTATATGGGATATCAAACCTAAAATTGAAGGTAATAAGGCCATTTTTGATGTTCACCACTACCCTGCCGGAAATTATATTCTTAAAGTCAAAATGAATGATTTACTAGTTTATTCGGGCACTGTAATCATTCATGCCACGAATAGTAAAGGGAATATTAAAAATAGTCAAGCGATATTGGTAGAAGAAGAGAAATAAAAAAAAACTCCTTTCAAGTTATTTTGAAAGGAGTTTTTTATTAAAATAAGAATCCTAAAGAAATATCCATTACGCCGAGATTAATATCCTTATAGGTACCTGCATAATTATAATTTAACTGAATGTTGAACATTGCGATTGTAGTACCAACTCCGGCTCGTGCTCCAAAAGTCCAAAATTGATCATCCACATAATATTCATAATCATTGGTTCTTGTTTTTAAATACCATGATCGTACTGCACCAATACCTCCTTGTACATAAGGTTGAAAAGTAGTATCTCCATTAGGGTCCATTAAAAAATATCTTCCTTGAATAAGAATAGGAACTTGATACCACGCTTGACTAAGTGAGTTATCTAAAGGAATAGCAGCTAATCCTATGACTTGTCCAACAAGGACTGTTCTAAATCGGTCTGTCGTATGATGACTTAACTCAATATAAGCATTATAACCTCTAACAAAAGCACTTATATCTCCTACCCCTGCAGAACCGCCTCCACCAATTCCAAATTGAAATTGTGCATGAGCAAAATGTGTAATAAAGAATAGAGAAATAAGTAAGAGTAGTTTATTTTTCATTTTTGAGTTATTTTTTTGAGAGAGATAATGAGTAAATTGATAATTAATCAATTCTATCTTATTAAAAATAAAAAAGTAATTGCTTTAAAACAAAAAAGAAAGGGGCGCCTTAGTGAAAAGACAACCCTTTAAATTTATAATTTTTTGGTAATACTTTATTCAGAAGATTTTGGTATTAGTTCTAAAAACTCCTTGCGTGTACTTTCTTCTTTGAATTTTCCACTGAAATGTGAAGTAACAGTTGCACTGTATGTATCTTCTATTCCACGCATAGACACACAAAGATGCTTTGCGTCAATGAGTACTGCTACATCATCCGTACCTAAAGTTTTCTTTAAATCTTCAGCAATTTGAACTGTCAACCTTTCCTGCACTTGAGGACGTTTAGCATAATGTTGCACTATTCTATTGATCTTCGATAATCCAATTACCTTACCATTAGAAATATAAGCAATATGCGCAAAACCGATGATTGGTACGAAGTGATGTTCACAATTTGAATAAAAGTGAATATTCTTCTCAATCAACATTTCATCGTACTTATATTTATTGTCAAATAGCTTTATGTCAGGTCTATTATCAGGGTTTAAACCACTGAAAATTTCTTTCACATACATTTTTGCTACTCTATTAGGTGTACCGCTTAAGCTATCGTCAGTCAAATCTAGACCAAGAGTATCCATAATTTCACGAAAATGTGAGGATATCTTTTTTATCTTTTCATCATCTGATAATTCAAAAGCATTTTTTTTCATTGGCGTATCGTATGATGTTCCAATGTGGTTATCACCTATTTCATCTATATCTTCATTACGAATCTCCAACTCCTTAGATTGAAGGGTATTCAACGAAGTTCCGTTCTGTTTCATATAAAATAACTTTAAGGGCAAATTTGTCTTCTAAGTTTTCACGTAAAATGTTCCAAATCACAACACAAATATTCTCTGCAGTTGGATTTAAAGTAGAAAATTCACTTACCTCTAGATTTAAATTTTTATGATCTAAATAATCTGTCACGTGTTCTTTCATGATATCTTTTAAGATTTTCATGTCAATTACGTATCCAGTTATAGGATCAATCTCACCCGTGACTTTTACGATGAGATTATAATTATGTCCATGATAATGCGGGTTATTACATTTACCGAAGATTTTATTATTTTCTTCTTCTGTTAAGGTGTTATTATGTAATCGATGAGCCGCATTAAAATGTGCTTTTCTTGATACTGTTACTTTCATTTTATACTTAAGCTCTTCGTAATAGAAGTTTGTAGAATGAAAAATACATATCAAATTTCAATTCACAAAGTTACAAGAGAAGAACCTATTATCTATAAACATTCTAAAATAGTTTAAGAACATTACCACAAATTATGATCAAACATTTGTAAACGAAATAAAAAGGGGTTATTAGTGCACTTATCTCCTTCTTGTTCTGCATTAATAAACTAAAAAAAATGTGTAATGTTTTGTCAAAAAATCATTTTCTACATTCTATTTCCCTAGAATATGGTATTTTTGATCAAAGTTTAAGGAAATGACGATTACACAATTAGAATATATTATTGCTGTTGAGCAACATCAAAGTTTTTCAGCAGCAGCAGATGCATGCTTCGTAACTCAACCTACTTTGAGTATGCAAATCAAAAAACTAGAAGAACAATTAGATGTTATCATTTTTGATAGAGGCAAACAACCAATAATCCCTACTGATGTAGGAAAATTAATTATTGAGCAAGGAAAAATAGTCATAAAAGAGGCTCAAAAAGTAAATGATGTCATTCTTGATTATAAAGGTGAAGTTAGTGGAGAATTGAAAATTGGTATTATTCCAACATTAGCCCCTTATCTAATTCCTTTATTTGTGGGTGCTATTTCTAGAAAATTCCCCAACTTAAAATTAATTATTAAAGAGTTACAATCTGAACATATTATAAAGGCTATTAATGACGACGCAATTGATGTAGGTTTATTAGTTACTCCAATTCATGAAGTTGGCATAACAGAGGAACCTTTGTTCTATGAAGATATTGTTGTCTATACAAATCCAGAATATAAATTTGAAAAACAACTTGAAGTAAATATTGAGGATATTACTTCCCCTGACATTTGGTTATTAAGTGCAGGACATTGCTTTAGAGATCAAGTGATCAACTTATGCTCTTATCAAAGAACAAATGATATGAATAGTTCATTACCTATTTCATACGAAAGTGGTTCTCTTGAAACTTTAATTAGACTTGTTGATAAAGAAGGAGGTTTTACATTACTTCCGGAACTCGCAGTTGATGAACTCCCAGAAGAAGCAAAAGATAGGATTAGAACTTTCGTGGACGAAAGACCAATGCGTGAAGTAAGCCTTATTTATGCTAGAAACTACGCAAAAGCAGGACTTATAAAAGTACTTTCAGATAGTATTAAAGAAAATATACCAAAGGAATTACTGACCCGTGATCGTGGTCATGTAGTAGAGTGGAGATAAATTAAACGGTTAGATGCTATTAATAATTACCTTCATTAATAGCATTTAACTCCTCTAATTCTTTTAATCTAGCTTCATGTTCATCTACCCATTTTGTAAGATTATAATCTTCATCTGGATAAAGCTCATAATAGGAAACATACTCACTTCCCATTGCTGAGAACTTTTCCGTAAAATAGATCTCAATTTGCCCAAAATTCAAGCTAATATTCTCTGTCCATTCATCATAATCACTTTGTGTGTAGGCTTGTTGAGCTAATTTTCTTTCTATTCTAGCTTTTTCCATTTCAGCTTGATAACTCTTATTAGAGTTCATAAGATCATTTTTCAAGACCTCATATAGTTGATATTCTTCAGGAGTAATATCAAATAAGTCTTTACCAAAATATCTTGTCCACAAATATTCATCTTGGGGATTTTCTTTCAAAAGTTTCCAGATTTGAGGCTTTACTAGAGGATCTTCTAACAATTCAGAATCATCATAGTATTGAGCATAAGACACAGAAGGTGTCATCAACCATAAAATGGATAACATCAATAAACTGGATAATATGTTTCGAATTGTGAGCATCTAGATAGAAATATTCAGGTAAGTGTATTAAAAAATTATACCCTATTAGATTATACTGATATTATAACGATAGAGTTACTTCAAGTATTTCCCTAATGTAATAAAAAAGGAAAAATAATGACAAATATAGATAAAATCCTATTTTAAATACAATATAGTAATTCTAATTTATTGAACATAATTCACAATTGACTGTTATATTTGTACCAAAGAGGAAACTAACAGCTTAATTCTTATTAAGTTCCACTCATAAATTTTTTGTGTTTCAAACTTTCAAAAATTAGGACATGACAGCAAAAGTTAATATCAACAACAAACAACTTCAGCGATTACAGCAAAAATTGAAGGGACAGTTGCATTACGATGATGTGATGAGAACGCTTTATGCAACAGATGCATCTGCGTATAGAGAATTGCCACTCGCCGTCGCATTTCCCAAAGATAAAGAAGACATTCTAACACTTATAACTTTTGCTAACGAAAATAATACATCTCTAATACCGCGTACAGCGGGTACATCCTTAGCCGGACAAGTTGTAGGTCATGGTATTGTTGTTGATGTTTCTAGAACTTTCACTGAAATTTTAGAGGTCAATAAAGAAGAAGGATGGGTTAGATTACAACCTGGAGTAATTCGAGATGAATTAAACAAACATCTGAAAGATTTTGACCTGTTTTTTGGACCTGAAACTTCAACTGCTAATAGAGCAATGATTGGTGGTATGGTCGGCAATAATTCATGTGGTGCTAACTCTGTACAATATGGTTCTGCTAGAGATCATCTTATCGAAGTTCGAGGTTTTTTGAGTGATGGAACTGAAGCTGTATTCAAAGAATTGACTGCTGATGAATTTGAAGCTAAAACTAAACTTGATACACTAGAAGGAAAACTTTATAAGGAAGTAAGTGAGATGCTTGCTCCCGAAGATGTAAGAGAAGAAATAGCTAGCGAGTTTCCAAAACCTTCTATTCCAAGAAGAAATACAGGATACGCCATTGATCTTTTGGCAAGAATGCAACCTTTTAACCCTGAAGGAAAACCTTTCAACTTTTGCGAGTTAATTGCTGGTTCTGAGGGAACATTAATCTTCATTACTGAAATCAAAATGCACTGTAACCCTACTCCTCCAAAATACAAAGGAGTACTTTGTGCACAATTTGATTCAATTGATGAATCTTTGAGAGCGAATTTAGTTTCGCTAAAATTTAACCCAACCGCAGTCGAGTTAATGGATAAGTACATCCTTGATTGCACAAAAAATAGTATTGAACATCGTCAAAATCGTTTTTTCCTAAACGGTGATCCTGCTGCCGTATTAGTTACCGAAATTGCTCGTGATTCTGTTGAAGAAATGCGTACTGATGCTAAAGCATTAGAAGAAGCATATAAAGAAGCTGGTTTAGGAAATTATTTCACTTTAGTTGAAGGTGATGATGTTAAAAGAGTTTGGGATTTGCGTAAAGCTGGTCTTGGCTTATTATCTAATGTACCTGGAGATCCGAAAGCAGCACCTGTAATCGAAGATACAGCGGTAGATGTAGAGGATTTACCTGATTATATTGCAGAATTTAATGAGACATTAAAGAAATATGATCTTTTCTGTGTGCATTACGCACATGCAGGTTCGGGAGAACTACACTTACGCCCTGTTTTGGATTTAAAAACAGATGATGGTAATAAGATGTTTAAGGTAATTGCTGAAGAAATTGCCAAACTTGTTAAGAAATATAGAGGTTCATTAAGTGGAGAACATGGTGACGGTAGACTTCGTGGAGAGTTTATTGAATTTATGATTGGTAGCAAAAACTTTAAATTAGTTGAAGCCACTAAAAGATCATGGGATCCTCATAATATTTTCAATCCCAATAAAATCGTAGACACTCCTCCAATGGATGAAAGTCTTCGATTTATGCCTGGTATTGAAACTCCAGAAATTAAAACCACATTAGATTTCAGTGCTTCTCAAGGTATAATTAGAGCTGCTGAATTCTGTAATGGTGCAGGTGCATGTCGTAAAACAGAAGTAACAGGTGGAACTATGTGTCCTTCTTACATGGCAACACGTAATGAAAAGAATACTACACGTGCAAGAGCAAATATATTAAGAGAATACTTAAGAGCACCTTACACTATCAATCGCTTCAATCATGATGAGATTTATGAAGTGATGGATTTATGTTTGTCGTGTAAAGGCTGTAAATCAGAATGTCCTTCAAATGTAGATATTGCTAAATTAAAGGCTGAGTTTTTACAACAGTATTATAAGGCAAACGGTGCTCCTTTGCGAGCTAAAATGATTGCTTATTTCCCAAGATTGACAGAAATGGCAATGATGACTCCTAGGTTATTTAATTGGATGATAAGCAATTCTATGACAGGAAGTATTTTTAAAGCCATGACTGGGTTTGCTCCAGAACGATCAATTCCAAAGGTTCATAAGCATACTTTCAAGAGTTGGTTACAAAAATATACTCCAACTAAGGCATCAAAAGGAAAAGTATATATCTTCTGTGATGAGTTCACCAATTACAATGACACGCCAATTGGGCTCAAAACAATCACTTTATTAGAGAAACTAGGATATGAAGTTGAATGGCAACCACATGTAGAGAGTGGAAGAACATTCTTGTCTAAAGGTTTTGTAGAAGAAGCTAAAGACCTTGCCTGTAAAAATGTAGAAATGTTGAAAGATTATATCAGTGAGGAAACTCCTTTAATTGGTATAGAACCTTCAACTATTATGGCTTTTAGAGATGAATATCCTGATTTAGTGCATGCTCATCAAAAAGAAGATGCAGCTAATCTTGCAAAAAATGCTTTGATGATTGATGAGTTCATTGCAAGAGAAGTTAAAGCAGGAAATATTACTTCAGATCAATTTACAGAAGAAGAAAAATTAGTCAAATTACATACACACTGTCAACAAAAAGCAACAGGAACACAAGTAACGGGTAAACAAATGCTTGGTTTACCGAAAAACTATAAAGTACAGATTATTCCTTCTGGATGTTGTGGAATGGCGGGTTCTTTTGGTTATGAAAAAGAACATTATAAGGTTTCAATGGATGTAGGTGAATTAGTTTTATTCCCTACAATTCGAAAATTAGATAATGATGTAATAATTGCAGCCGCTGGTACAAGTTGTAGGCACCAAATTAAAGATGGTACCGAGAGGGATGCTTTACATCCTGTTGAGATTCTACTCAATGCCTTAAAATAAATTTCATAAAAGAGAATATCGATAAAAAGATATTCTCTTTTTTTATAAGCTACTGTAAAACAATTCTGTGAATAGTCATTATTTCAATTCATTCAATAGATACAAACTTATAAATTCCTCTTATTTTCTATTAAATTCTGATTTCCGAACGTTAGTTAAGGAGATGTTTATGGTCGTTAATGGACTACGGCGTTTCCATTTTTCCTCTCTATTTTTGTAATAATTCAATGTAATAAATGAGTAAATAATGAACAAAAAGGTATTAATAACTGGTATGGATAGCATTATCGGTTCTGAAGTTTTCAGATACCTTCTTCGTCATACTCAAGATACTATAGTGATTGGTCGTAGGAATAAGCCAGAAAAACTTCCTGAAAACTGTGAATATCGCTATTTAGACTTTAACGATGGAAGTACTTTTCAAAGTGCTTTGCAAGATATTGATGCAATATTTTTGGTCATACCTAGAAGGGTTCATGATTTCAGAAAAACATTTTCTACATTCCTTACTGTAAGTAAAACAGCTGGTGTGAAAGAAATAATATTTTCTTCGATTTTCAGAGGAAAATATAGCGTTTTTATTCCTCATCATTTGGTTGAATTAATTATCAAAAAAAGTGGTATCGATTACGTTATCGTTCAGCCCACTTATTTTATGCAAAATCTTACAACTTTCTTCAAAAAAGAGATTCAAGAAGATCAAAAAATTGCATTACCACACTTGAAAAGGACATTTAATTGGATTGATGCAAGAAATGCAGGAGAAGCAATTGTTCGTATTTTTCAGCAATTTGATAAATATAAAAATCAAACTATTCCTTTAATGGGTAATGAAAACAAAAATTTCATGGAAGTTACAGCTAAATTGACTGCGACTTTACCAAAGGATGTTGTTTATACTTCTACAATTAGAGAATTCATAAAGTCCCTACGTAGAAAAGGACTAGATTGTAAAGAAATAATCTTCTTAGTTGTTTTTATGGTTGCCGAAATGTTTGGAAACAAACCCACTAATGATCCACGATGTGAAGCTATTATAGGTAAGTCTCCAACAAGGTTGATGGAATTTATTATGAGGCACCTTCCAGATTTAGAGCCTACCAAGAAATAAACTTTCTACTATTTCCCTTAATAATAATTTAAATTATTCCTTCTCTAATACAAAAAGTTATCAATTGGGCTGTGTTCTTTGATTTTGCTTTTTGTAAAATATTCTTTTTATGTGTTTTTACTGTCTCTTGAGAAATACATAATTTTATTGCTATTTCATTATTCGTAAAGCCATCAGAAACCAATTTAATAATTTCCTTTTCTCTTTTTGTGAAAGTTGAATTCTGCTGAACTTCTACTTTTTTAGTAGGTACTGCATAGTATGAAGGGTATTTATGACTAATAAATGATACTTTATCATCAATAGGTGTATTTAAGTGAGTGATATCTGTATGGACACCTAATATTTTATGAATTCTACCATTTTCACTCACATTTAACGGTTTGGTTTGGTGTAAAAGCGTTTTGGTAATTCCTTTTTTTGAAATAACTCGAGTTAAATAAACTGTCTTATAATCAATCACTTGCTCAGGTAATAAATCATTAAAAAAGAAATTTGAGACTACTTCTTCTTTAGCCACCATATCTGTTAAGTCTTCGGGGTGACACATTTTCAATAAAGTTTCTAGATTTATTTCTTCTAAAGGAAGCTCATAAACTTTCTCTGCTCCTTTTGAAATAAATTCTATTTGAGGTGTTTCAATATTAAAAATATAATAATAATAATCACCTGCTGCGAAAAAATTACCAATTTGATCTATGATACTGAACTGTTCATCTGCGATTTGAATGCCTGATTCATTATTGCTTTCTAGCCAAATATTTTTGAGTTCATCAATTTCCTTTGTTCTGTTTTCCATAAGTAGTAGTTAAGTAGATAAAAAATGCAATGATAAAGATAGACTTTTCTAAATATGAAAAAAATAAGGCTATAAAAGTTTAACCTTATTTTTTCTTATTAGTTTACTTAGGCTGTAAATCACAAAAATGGAATTTTGAATGTATATCATTTCCATCTGCATCTTTGTAATTATATTCTCTTATTATCTTTTCTCCAATTTCAAATTCAACAGGATTTTCAAAAATAGGTCCGTCATATACAAACGTGTGGAATTCACCATTTTCTCCACATGGATCTACCCCTTCAGGTAAATCATGATAAAAATCCATATCCAAAGTTCTACCGATAAATTCTTCACCTAAAGTATCATTTACTGCTACTGCGACCGCTTTAAAACCTGCAGCAACAAACTCTTTATAAAGATCATCTGTATTTCCACCCCATAATGGAAAATGGCATTTCAAACCTACTTTACTCATTTGATCTTCACGGTATTTTCTTAAGTCTTCTAGATAAATATCACCAAGTATCAAATCTTTAATTCCATTCTCAACAAAAGGAGTTAAATGATTAGCAAGTTCTCTTTTATATGTATCATGAGATGCATCTTCTTCCAAATACATTTTATGTAATGGAATTCCAATAGAAGTAGCTTGTTGATCTAAAAGCTCTTCTCTTACACCATGCATACTAATTCTTTTGAATTCTGCTGATAAAGAAGTAAAAAGTCCTTGAATTTCCCACTCTTTAAGTGCTTTAAACAATGCAAAAGAAGAATCTTTTCCTCCACTCCATTGAAATAATGCCTTTTTCATTTATTTCTAAAATTTAATTTATTACTTTTGACTATCAATTCACGGTAATTTATGAAAAGCATTTTAAATATCGCCCCGATAAAAATCACCATCTTACGATGTTGTTGATTGTCAATGTTTAAAATTATGCACCCTTGCATAATTCAGATTGCCATATCCTGTAATTTCATATAAATTAATCCACCTAAATGGAAAAGTATGCAATTTTCTTAATTAATCATTAAGAGATATTTTTGCAACTTTATGTTTCCATTAGGTTCAAAATAAATATTGCGCTCATGCAACCAGATTTAAGAAAACAATTAAAAGTATACAATACGTTATCACGTAAAAAAGAGCTTTTTCAACCAATAAATCCTCCTTTTGTAGGAATGTATGTTTGTGGACCAACTGTTTATGGTGATGCCCATTTAGGACATGCAAGACCTGCCATTACTTTTGACGTTATTTTTAGATATTTAAAACATCAAGATTTTAAAGTACGTTATGTTCGTAATATTACAGATGTAGGACACCTTGTAGGTGATGCAGATGAAGGAGAAGATAAAATCGCCAAAAAAGCTAAGTTAGAGCAGATTGAACCAATGGAAGTGGTGCAGTATTATACTGATCGCTACCATAATGATATGACTGCATTAAATGTATTACCTCCAAGTATTGAACCTAGAGCTACTGGACACATTATTGAGCAAATCGAAATGATTGAAAAGATTCTTGAGGCTGGTTATGCTTATGAATCTAATGGTTCAGTCTATTTTGACGTAGTGAAATATAATGAAGATAAAGAATACGGTATTTTATCTGGTAGAAATATTGAGGAAATGCTTGATGGAACTCGTAATCTTGATGGTATGAGCGACAAGAAAAACCAAGTAGATTTTGCCTTGTGGAAAAAAGCTGAGCCTGAACATATCATGCGTTGGAATTCTCCATGGTCAGTTGGTTTTCCAGGATGGCACCTTGAATGTTCTGCAATGAGTGCTAAATATTTAGGAGATCATTTTGATATTCATGGTGGAGGAATGGACTTAAAATTCCCTCATCACGAAGCAGAAATTGCTCAATCTCAAGCTTGTAATCATGTTGCACCAGCCAAATATTGGTTACACAACAACTTGATCACAATTAATGGTCAAAAAATGGGTAAATCTTTAGGTAATTTCATCACATTAGAGGAATTATTTGAAGGAAAACATGAACTTCTTGAAGAAGCTTATTCTCCTATGACTATTCGTTTCTTTATTCTTCAAGCACAATATAGAAGTACATTAGATTTTTCTAATGATGCACTAAAAGCTGCTCGTAAAGGATATAGAAAAGTGATGAATGGTCTTCGTTTGGCGAAGAGTATGGAATACAAAGCAGATGAGAGCATTGAAGTAAATGAAAAACAAGCTAAAAATATTGAAAGTATCATCAACTCTATCTACAGAGGAATGAATGATGATTTCAATACTGCAGTTGCAATGGCAGGTATTTTCAACTTATTGAAAAAAATCAATGCTGTTCATGGCGGTAATATTCCAGCTGCTCAACTCGGAGAAAAAGCATTCAATGAGATGATCTCTGCCTACATTACTTTTATTGAAGATGTTTTAGGTCTTAAAGAAGAAACACCTGACCACTTCTTCCAAGCTTTAGATTACATCATTAAAGATTATTCAGAAGCAAAAGAAGTTAGAGATTATGAAAAAGTAGATGCTGTAAGAGCAAAACTAAAAGACATGGGTGTAGTCGTAAAAGATACCAAGACAGGTGTTGAATGGGCCTATGACGAAGTATAAATATTCTAATTAATTATATAAACCTCCCGTTGTGGAGGTTTTTTTTACCATTTTATACAAGATCATTGAACTCTTTCTTACTGACATTTGTTTCAAATTTCGTTTTTTTCAAAGAAAATAACTGTGTAATGATATGATATTACTTAAACTTTAAAACTAACTTCACTCACTACCGTTAGCACTAATAAACTCAGTAAGTAACTATTTAGAACCACTCACAAATGTCTAATTTAACTATCATTTTTCGCTCAGCTTTTACCGCTTTTGTACTTATCATACTATTTAATACTAACTCAATTGCTAATTTATATTATGATACAAACGCAAAAACAATTACAGTTTTAGGATCGTCCTACATGCTTTATGCTGATCTTATTGTACCCGATGATTACACTTTGATTGTTCCTTTAAATGCTACATTATCAGTAAAAGGTAATTTATCACTTTCTGAAGGTGCTCAATTACAAATTGCAGACCTTGGAGGTTTAAAAGTATTCAAAAATTTATCCTTGGATGGAAATAATACACTCAATATTGGTAATGGTACCAACAATCAAGCTTACCTTGTTGTAGGATTGGATTTAGATATCAAAGGAGAGCATAATCACTTTAATTGTCAAAACATGTCTGTTGCATATATTATGGGTGATATCACAAATTCAGATGGTACTTCTTCCAATGAAGTTTCAAAGTCTACTTCAGGTAATGGAGACCTTTGGAGTGACAGAACAGATGCTTTTGATATTTCACCTGGAAATTATGGAGAGCACAATCAGACAATCATTGATGCTAAAATTGAGATTAATGATTTATTATCTGTTGAATTAATTTCTCTTTCAGCAGAAATAAAAGAGACTTATCAAGAGATCAATTGGTCAACTGCAGTAGAGCAAAATGCTTCTCATTTTGAAATTTATTCTTTACTGATCGTAAAACATGGATCCTTTTAGGAAGTGTTAATGCTCATGGTAATACGAATACAATTATTGATTATACTTTTAAAGATGATTCACAAGACACTCAAACTGTACATTATAAACTATTACAATTTGATATGGATGGTAAGTATTCTACTTTTGGGCCTCTTACTTTACAGATGAATAAATATTCTATTCATACGTATATTTATCCTAATCCTAGCTCTAATGGAGAAGCTTCCATTCAAATATCAGGTTTAAAAGTGGGTAACAAGACTACATTACAAGTTTTGAATCGTGAGGGAAAGATTATTTTCAGTGACAGTATTATGAATGAACAAACTATCTCTAATTATGAGCTAAGTAGTAATATTAGTTTACTTCCAGGTATTTATTTTGTAAAAGTAAATAGTGGAATGAAACACAATGTTGAGAAGTTAATTGTACAATAAAAGAATAGTCTGTAGAGTAGTTGATCTATTCTACAGACTTTTTATTAATGATTTACTTTGACTTCCCTTTTATATGAGAAAAAAGAATAAGCAATTGGGACAATTATTATAACTGATAAAACAATCATGTTTATCGCGACTCTGATAGATTCATTTGAGATGAAAAAAGAAACAACAAGTAATATCCCGCCTATAAACCAAACTTTACCTGAAATTTCATGAGTTTTTTTCCAAACTTTATCGTTATCCAAAGTCCATGGTGTTCTAATTCCTATAAAATAATTAGGGCGTATTGTTCTAAAATAATTTCCTAATAACATAATCATTATCCCTACTCCCACTAATATATATTTTCCTGTTTCTTCAATAGAATTGACAGAAGCATACATAATTAAAAATGAAATGAGAGCCATGCTGATCGTCATTATCCATTTCAGAGAATTATATTTTTCTCCCATCAGGTGTAATTTCTTTTTGGGATCAATGTAGGGTACTATCATAAAAATCAAATAGGTAAGTAGAGGAATAGCTAACAAGAAAATACCTAAACTTCCTTTATCACCATATTGATCTACTTCTCCATATATATTCCAATGCACTGGCACCTTATCAGGCACTTCACTCCAAAACATTACTGCATAAAGTATTGGTAAAATGAGAATAGACAAAAGAGCAATTTCCTTAGCGAGCTTTTTCATAAAATTATTTTTTTAAGGTTAAAATCCAAGAGAGTAATTCTTCTATAATCGTTGTATTTAAAGAATATTCGACAAACTGCCCTTTCTTTTCACTAACAATTAAGTCAGCTCTTTTCAGAATATCTAAATGATGAGATATACTTGGCTTAGAGATATTGAATGCATCAGCTATCTCTCCTGCATTCATATCTTTTTCTTTCAACATTTCTATTATTTCTCTTCTTGTTTGGTCGTTTAATGCTTTAAAAATTTGATTCATAGGTTATAATTATATATTTAGACAATTATCTAAATATCTAAATTAACTTACAACATCAGCATTATATAATTATATATTTTCTTCATAAAATACATATAAACCACTTTGTTTCTACTTAAACTTTCCTAATGAAACTCATTTAATGACGGATAGCATTATTAATTTTGAGACATAATAACCACTTTTGTAAGTTGAGTACAAAGGGTATAAATCTTATGGAATTTACAGCAATTGATTTTGAAACAGCACATGGTGCAAGATGGAGTATTTGTCAAGTTGGCATCGTCAAAGTGCTTAATGGTCAGATCGTAGATCGTTATGAAACATTGGTGCGCCCACCTGATAACCGTTATCATAGTTTCAATACAAGTATTCATGGTATTACGGCTGAAATGACAAAGGATGCTCCTAGCTTTTTTCAAGTATGGGATGAAATCAAACCTTTTATTGAAGGACAATTAATTGTAGCACATAATGCTGGGTTTGATGTTGGTGCTCTCGAACAAACATTAGAATTATACGATCTTGACATGCCTGATTTCCAATATGATTGTACTTATCGTATTACAGGTGCAGCATTGGATGATGTTTGTTATACTTATGGTTGGTCATTGAACCATCACAATGCATTAGCAGATGCTGAAGCTTGTGCAAAATTATACCTTGAATGTATTGCTGAGAAAGAACTCCCTGTCTTTGAAAAGAACCCTTTTAAAAAGAAAAAAGGAAATAGTCCTTTCAGAACACAATTATCGGGAGACATATTGAAACCTGATTTTGAAAATGCTGATCCAGATAGTCCTTTCTATAAACAAAAAGTAGTGATAACTGGATTATTCAATACTTGGGAAAGACTTGAATTAGCAACACTACTAAAAGGACTTGGAGCCAAAATCAATTCGAATATCTCTGGTTTAACCAATATGGTGATTGTAGGAACAGATCCTGGGCCTTCAAAATTACAGAGAGTAGAGAATTACAATAGAAATGGAAAGAATATTGAAATCATCAAAGAAAAAGACCTTCAAGAGATCCTTGCTATACTAAACGAAAATTAAATAAGAAAATGAAACTTACGTTGTACTGGATAGTACGATTCTTTATTAAAAATATCTACCTACGATTAGTCTTTTACAAAGTAGAAAAAAATGGTTGGACCAATTTGCCTAAAGAAGGACCAATAATTTTTGCTGTCACTCACCCCTTGATGTACATTGATGCAATGGTATTGGGATGTACTTATGATAAGCCTTTATATTATATTACTAAATCTACTGTATTTAAAGGGAAAATAAATAAATGGCTGTTTAAGAAGTTAAACATGATTCCTGTGGTTCGGAAACAAGATGTACCAAAAGGACAATCATTTTCTAATAAAGATATGTTTGTTCATTGTATCGACACACTTTCGAAAGGAAAAGATCTATTGATATTCTCTGAAGGAACAAGTATTTGGGAAAGAAAATTAAGAGGTATCAAGTCTGGAACAGCAAGAATAGCATTAGAAACAGCTGCTTCTCATGATTTTGAAATGAATTTGAATATCGTTCCTGTTGTTTTAAACTACACACATATCTTGAGGTTTTTCCAAGCGTAAGTATTGAGATTTGTAATCCTATTAATATCAAAGATTATAAAGCATTATACATACAGAATAGTAATAAAGCGGCTCAAAGTATTACGAATAGAATCGAAACTGAACTCCACCAAAAGTATTTTACGTTAGAGAATATAGGACAAGAACGTCCTTTAGTAGAAGCTGTAAGAATGTATACTGAACAAACCTCTTTTCGTAAATCTGCTTCTTTATCAGCCTATTTTCAAACGCTTAAAAAAGGGTTCTCAATTATCAATAAAAGTCAAGAAAAAGAAATTCAAATCATAAAGGAGCATCTAGAAAATTATAATCAAGAATTAGAAAATCATGATTTATTAGATGAAAGTTTTTGGAGTAATGGATGTTCGTTTAAAAATAAATTTCAACTTATTAGTAGAATTATTGGTGTCTCATTGATACTTCCTTTTCAT
The DNA here is from genome assembly GCF_056161045.1 of Flammeovirga sp. AWQ4_249. NCBI lineage: Bacteria > Pseudomonadati > Bacteroidota > Cytophagia > Cytophagales > Flammeovirgaceae > Flammeovirga > Flammeovirga sp. AWQ4_249. The sequence goes on along the minus strand of NZ_JBSWYJ010000010.1, from coordinate 33,708 downwards.
ATTATGAATTGGTTTTTTCAATAAATTGAATTGCCATATAGTATTTGTAAAAAGTTAGCGAAAAATTCTTCAGAAGAACCAGAAGTTGCAGGGGCAAATTTAATTGCTTTATGTGGTATTATTTTTCCCATTTTTTATACTATTTATCTCTTAATACCATTTTCTATAGTTCAAAACTTACCTCTTTATCTATTTTCAATCGTTCTCCTATTTCCATTATTAACTTATTCTTCGTATTTTTTTAATAACTACCCCAAAAGGCTAAAATCTGATTTGAAGCTTCATCTTATGATGAATTCAAATGAAAAGCTGTATTCTTCAATCCTTCATACCCGTCAAATTATTATTACGGATATAGCATCAATTAAAAGTAAATATGAAAAAGAAATATAAATTAGGAATTGTATTTTCAGGAGGTGGAGCAAAAGGATTAGCTCATATCGGTGTATTATTTTACCTCAAAGAGTTGGGAATCGTTCCAGATGCAGTAGCAGGAACAAGTGCAGGAGCAATCATAGGCAGTATGTATGCTTATGGGATTCCATTGACTGAAATTCAAGAATTCTTTTTGACCACAGATCTTTTCAATTGGGACAAAAGGGGGTTTTTCAGAACTTCGATGAAGTTTAAAGGGATAGTAGATCCAAATACTTTAAAAAAGGATTTGCTTAAGTTATTTCCTCATGATGACTTCTCTTATTGTAAAAAAGATTTATCAATTGTCGCTACAGATATGTTAGAAGCGGAAGAAAAAATCTTTAAAACGGGTTCAATCACAGATGCCATTTTAGCGTCAATATCTTATCCGTTTGTTTTTTCTCCTATGGAATTAAACGATACTATTTATAGTGATGGTGGGATTTTAAATCATTTCCCGGTAGATGTTTTAAGACATCAATGTGAGCATCTCATAGGAATATACGTTTCGCCTATTCGACAATTTGAAAAAAGTGAGTTAAATAGTATTCAAAAACTTACCTTAAGAGCTTTATCATTAAAAGGAGATAAAGCCGAATTGAAGAAGTTAAATGATTGCGATATTAAAATCTTCCCTCAAGACTTAGTCAAGTATAATACATTTGATACAGACCCTGATCGTTTAAGTGAAATTGTTGAAGTGGGTTATGATGAAGCAGCTAAACATCATGATGAATTTATTGCTTTAAGAGAACAAATTCGAGGACATTAGAAGTAAATATTGAATTTTCATTCAGTCAAAAATTGAAAAATGAGTGTTAGTGATTATATTAACAGTCTGATTCTTCTCTTTTTAAAACTGTGTATATAATTGTGAAATGTGGGATAGTATCAAAAAATTAATTCATCCGAAAGTCTCAAAGTTAGAAATTCTAAAAAAAGTGCTTTATAATGTTGAAAGTGAAGCAGAGAAGCTATATCATCTCAAATTGTCTCTTCAAAATCAAATCAGCAAGCTAAAAACCAATATTGGTAACTTGCAAAAACATATTAAAAAGAATGATTTTGACATCAAAGCAGCCATGGGGAATGATGATAAAACAAAAGCTTTGGAGTTGAATTCTTATGGACAGACTATCAAAAAAGAGCGAAATTATTACAATCAATCGATAAAAGATTTAGAACATAAATTACTGGAAGCTTCTTGTCAAATTTCTACTTTACAAATCCAACAAGAGAAAATATCTACTCAGATTGTCTTTTTAAGAGGTAACTCTGATCGTAACTTTGAAATAGAAGATTTTTTATTCGAAGTATTTAATGAGATAGACTCCTTGCCTTATGAAGCTGAAGATATTTTATCTTTAGAAATTGACATGGCTTTGGAAGAAAGTGAAGAAGTAGAAGAAAGTAAAAATAAAATTGACACATTCTTTAAGAATCCAGCACCTTCAGCTTCTGTTTCCCATGATGAAGAGGAGAAAGAATCATTAATTAATTCATTTTTTAAGAAGCCTAAAGAAAAAACTAATCAACAAAAAAAGATCGATGATTTTTTCAATAAAGGTTAATTTCAGTTTATTTCTTTTTAGCTTTTTTCAAAAATAAAAATTACTTTTATAAACAACTTCTCAAAAAAGTTCATCTTCGAGAACAAACTTTTTATCATTACTTTACTTCAAAATTATGAGTATCTCTCTGAAAAAAGGGAACAAATTTAACCTTACAAAAAACGAAAAAGGACTAGACAAAATAATGGTTGGATTAGGTTGGGATATGATTCCTGGCAATAATTTAGACCTTGATGCATCTGTTTTCATGATCAATGAAAATGGTAAATTACCAGCAGATGAGTATTTCGTATTTTTCAATAATCTTAAATCTCCCGATAATAGTGTAGAGCATACTGGAGATAATAGAACGGGTAAAGGAGATGGCGATGATGAAATGATTTTAGCTCATCTTTCAAAGATTTCTCCCGATGTTACTGAAATGGTCTTTGTCGCTTCTATACATAATGCTGAAGTTTTAAGACATCATTTCGGAATGTTGAAAAATGCATATATCCGTATTGTTGACATAGACACACAACGTGAAATTATTCGATTTAACCTAGATGATAATTTCAAAGGTATTACTGATATGGAATTTGGCAAGTTGAAAAAGACGGGAAATGAATGGAACTTTATTGCTTCTGGTGAAGGCTCGCAAAAAGGACTACAAGGGTATGTGGATTTATATGCCTAACAATATATATCATTGCTAATTTATCAATTCCTACAATCAGTATACAATTAACCAAGAAATAATAACTCAAATGGGGACTTCTCTTAAGAAAAACACTGGTATTTCCTTATCAAAAGGAAGTAAAATATCTTTATTAAAACAAGATGGTAATACTCTAGATTACATTCGTGTAGGTGTAAACTGGGGTGCAATTCAAGGTAAAGTTTTATTTGGTTTACTTAATAATAAAATTAATGTTGACCTTGATGCTAGTATCAGTGCTTTCGATAAAGAAATGAATGAAATATATACTGTATATTATAATGAACTTGTTTCTCCTGATGGTGCTGTAACACATACTGGTGATGACCTTGAAGGAGATGAAGGTGAAAATGATGGTCTTGATAATGAAACTATTCAGATTCATCTTAATGAAGTAACTCAAGAAGTAGATCAAATATTTTTATATCTCAACTCTTATAAAAAACAAGATTTTGAGGTGATTCCTTTTTCTGAAATTAGAATTTATACTAGAAATGACCTCTTGGCGACATTCAACCTTTCTTCCAATGAAGAGTATGCAGGTTATGTATCTATGATCATGGGTAGACTTTATAAAATTGAAGGAAATTGGAAATTTGAAGCACTCGGTGAACCTATTCGTTCTCGAGATATTGAAGGAACAATAAAGTATTTGCAAGTCAAATACTCTTAATATAAAAATGAATTATCACGTAGAAAGGTATTAAGTAGAAATTCAATTCTGCTTTATACCTTTTTTTAAAATAGTAGGCTAGTGGAACGTATCGACTATCATAACAAACGATTTCGTGCATTATCTAATTCTGAAAATGGAGAAGTAGATAACGAAACTTTTTTTCATTATAGACAAGGTGGAGATGTAATTTGGGCAACCTATCATGGTACAAATATTAAGATGGGTACACTTACAGGAATGGTCAAAGAAGACAATTCTCTAGAATTTTCCTATCAACACGTCAATACAAATAATGAAATAATGACTGGAAAGTGTATTTCTATTCCAGAAAGACAAGAAGATGGCACTCTAAAAATGCTTGAAACTTGGGAATGGACATGTAAAGACTTCTCAAAAGGAACTTCAGAAATAATTGAATTAGTAGAAAAAGAGAATTTTGTAAGACTTTTCTAATAATTCTCCCTGACTATCAATAATTTTTATTGAATTATAGTTTTTTTCGATTAGAAATTAGTTCACTTTCTAGACTTAATTGTGTTAATTGCGTATGAAAAAATGACATCCCTCATCAAATGATGAAAATGTCATTTTTGAAAACGAGAAATATAATTATTAATAATAAACACTTACTAAGATGGCATTCGAGTTACCTCAATTACCTTATGCATATGATGCATTAGAGCCTCACTTCGACGCTCGTACAATGGAAATTCACCACTCTAAGCACCACGCTGCTTATACTTCTAAATTAAATGCAGCAATCGAAGGTACTGCTGACGCTGACAAGTCAATCGAAGATTTACTTTCTGCTGATGAGTTATCAGGTGCTGTAAGAAATAATGGTGGTGGATATTATAACCATAACTTATTCTGGACAATCTTATCTCCAAATGGTGGTGGTGCTCCTACAGGAGACTTAGCGGCTGCTATTGACGCTGCATTTGGTTCTTTTGATGCTTTCAAAGAAACTTTTGCGAATGCTGCGGCTACACGTTTCGGTTCAGGTTGGGCTTGGTTATGTGTAAAAGATGGTGCTCTTTCTGTTTGCTCAACTGCAAACCAAGATAACCCATTAATGAAAGGCGAGTGCGGTGGAACACCAATCTTAGGTCTTGATGTTTGGGAGCACGCTTATTACTTAAACTACCAAAACCGTCGTCCTGATTACATCTCTGCATTCTGGAGTGTTGTAAACTGGGAAGAGGTTGCAAAAAGATTTGCTGCTGCTAAGTAATTAGTAGTTAAAATATACTTTTTAAGCCACTCCATATGGAGTGGCTTTTTTATTAAAAAAGCATGATAACTTTCACTATCATGCTTTTTGTTTATTTCTTGATATTAATTGATACGAACTGGATAAACAGCTTTTTCAGGTGTTATAATTCCAGATGTTCCCTCTAAATATTGATGATCAACTAAGAATTGATCCATCTCTTCCATCGTCTCAAAAAACCAACGATTTATTGTTCCCTTTTGATGTCCTTGTTTTATTCCGTAGCCTCTATTAAAAAATGAATGCTCTGCGCCTTCATAAACTGTCAATCGACATTCTACTTTATTTGATTCACATTCTTTTTGGAAATCCTTCGCAATATCTATAGGGATAACTTTATCCTTATCACCAAGCATAACTAACATATCAGGAGTATTTTTATCAATATTTTTGCTTGGAGAGAAAGACTCCCATTGAATATTCCTAGCTTCTAACTCTGATTTCACTTTTTTATAACCATATCCTTTCTCACTAGTATCCAATACAGGATTGAATAAAACGAGTAAATTAGGTTCATAATCTTTCATTTTTGTCCCTTTGATTAATGGTTCAATAAAAGATAAACTGATCGCTAAATGTCCACCTGCAGAACCACCTCCTACTGCAATCTTATTCGGATCAAAATTATATTCTTCCGCATGATTTCTCACATACGTCATTGCTACTTGTATATCTTCAACAGCCTCATATATTGTTGTATTATCTCTTTTTCTTACCCTATATTCTGGACAAAAAACAACTACACCTCTATTCGATAAATGTTTAGCTTGAGAATACATTGCTTGAGGTGTTCCACTATTCCATCCACCTCCATGAATTAATACAACAGCAGCATTTGACTTTGCTTTTTTCTCTGGTTCAAAAATATGAAGTGATAAATCTTGCCCTTCTACTTGTCGATATACTTCTTTTATTACATTTTTCTTTTGTTGACCAAAACCTATTGATGTAATCAATAAGAAGCTTGTTAATAAGAAAATATTTGTTTTCATTTCATTTAATATTAGTAAAAAAAATGAGTTATATACTACTATAACTCATCTCTAAATTAATGCTCTTTATTTAAAAATAAAACAGGTTTAATGGTCTCTATTTTTCAAATACAGACCGAAATCTTTTAGCAGTTGTTTCTTTTCATCAGTAACATTTAATTTTTCTAAAGCTTTAAAACCTTCATTGAAATATTGGTTAGCTCTTTTGGTTGCCATTTCTTTGATACCTAATCGATCATAAATTGCTGTTACCGCTTTTACTTTTTCTTTAGGATCAAAATCTTCAGTATGTAACCATTGGTTTAATTCTTCAGCATCTTTGCCATTAGCTTGCTTTAATGCTTTAATCAGCATTAAAGTTTTCTTATTTGAAATGATGTCACCACCAACTTGTTTACCAAATTTAGCTTGATCAGCATAAACATCTAAAATGTCGTCATTCAATTGGAAACCTAATCCCACATTGACACCAAATTCTTCCACAATAGCAGATTGTTCGTCTGTTGCTCCACCAATTAAAGCACCTAATCTTAAAGCAAAACCAACTAAAACAGCTGTTTTTAGACGAATCATATTGATATACTCTTCCTCCCCTACTTCATCTCTTTCCTCGAAGTCCATGTCAAACTGTTGTCCTTCACATACTTCAATTGCACATTTATTGAATAAAGTGAGAGCCTGACGAAGAATATTATCTTCTACCATCATGATTTGCTCATATGCTTTTACAAACATGACATCACCAGAAAGAATAGCAATATTAGGATTCCATTTTTCATGTACTGTTGCGTTTCCTCTCCTCAGTGGAGCATTATCCATTATATCATCATGCATTAAAGTGAAGTTATGGAATACCTCCACACCTATTGCAGGTTCAATTGCTTTTTTATATTCTTCATCAAAAAGGTAGCAACCTAATAATGTCAAAGCTGGACGTAATCTTTTACCTCCAAGTGATAAAATATATCTTAAAGGTTCATATAAGTTTACAGGATCCTCTCCAAACCTTTTTTCTTCTAATGCTTTTGCAAGTATCTGACTTGCTTCTTTTAAATCAAATGATGCCATTGTATTCATTATTTCCTATTCCCAACGTCTGCTTCCGATAGACAATTTGGCTAGACTTAATGCAATTCCTATTAAACTGCAAAAATATAATATATCTCGAGAATCTATTAATCCTCGACTTAAAGAGCTGTAATGAAAATCAATTCCCCATAATCCAATGGTATAAGCATAATCACTTATACTTGGAATTGCTGCAACAGAAGATATTCCGTCATAACATATAAAGCAGAACACAACTGCAACAATAAATGATATGATTTGACTAGATGTTATTGATGATGCAAAAACACCAATACTTGCAAAACCTCCTGCTAAAAATATGAGTCCGATATATGAGCCTACCACTGCGGCTGTATCAATATTTCCTTTTGGAGAGCCTAGTTCATACACTGAAAAGTAATAAATAACCGTAGGTAAAAGTGCTATTACAGCAGTCATCCAAGCAGCAAAAAACTTTCCGCCTATAATTTGAAAATCAGTTAGAGGTCTTGTAAATAAAAGTTCTAAAGTACCTGTTTTCTTTTCTTCCGCTAAACCTCTCATTGTGATTGCAGGAAGTAAAAACATAAATATGTAAGGAGCCACTGAGAATAATGCATCCATAGATGAAAATCTTCCTTCAAGAATACTTGTTTGTGGAAAAACCCATACAAATAGGCCCATCATAGTTAGAAAGACAGACATCACTAAGTATCCTAAAACAGCACTAAAAAAGCTACTTATTTCTCTTTGAAAAATTTGCCACATAATCTATTTTCTTAAAATGGTGTATTTCCTTGAAAAACAGAGGATAAGTTAGTCGGTATAATATTACCTCTAAAATTAAGTTCAAGGTTTCTAGTTTGAGATCTTACAGTTGCGTCCGCCCAATTATCTGCTCCATTTAACAGAATACGAACATTTGCTTGTAACTCAATACCTTGAACATTGAAAGTCATTAATATACCACCATTCTCATTCTCCTTGTATTCAAGATTACTGATCTTGCCATCTAAAGTAATTCCTCCTAAACCATTAAAGCCAATCATACCATCAAAAGCCAATTGAACTACACAATAATTGCTATCCAATTTGACAAAATTTATTGAATTAGTGACTTGAGCTACCTGACCATATCGGTTATAAACTTGATTCGCTTGAAGCACAAATTTTTGATTCTTCATTGCTGTTTTAGCCATTAGATATCTACTTTTCTCTGCTTCTTTTTCTTGTTGTTTTGCTAGCTCTTTTGCCTTTTTCTTTTCTTCTTTAGCTTTTTTCTTTTCTAATTTCCTTTGCTCCTTAGCTGTCAATAGAACATCTTCCTCAACATATTGAGCATAAAGAACATTTAGATTAACTATAAAAAGCATAATCATAAGATAGAATGCCTTCAATTTCATTTTGTTTGATAGTTTAAGCGATATTAATACAATAGATTAAACTTGAAAAGGTTTTCATTCCAAAGCTAATCCATTGTTAGACATTAGGTTTGTTTAGAATCATTTAAATGTCAAAATCAATTTTCAATTTTGAATCAAAAAATATTCTCTGTTTTTCTTTTCAAAAAACCTTGTACAAATATAGTTTATTCCCATTATGAAATAGTTTTTTCGGTTATTTTTTATGAATGAACTGTACCTTTACATAGTATTTAAGACTTCTTTTTTAATAAGACATGAAAAAAAACAAGGAACACTTACTTAAAGTCGCAAGGAAAGTGATTTCAGCTAAAGGGTTTAAGGAGGCAAGCACAAGAGATATTGCTAAAGAAGCAAATGTTAGTCAAGGATTAATCAATTATCATTTTGGCACAAAAGAGAATTTATTGAACGAAATTCTTAGTGATTATGTAAGTCAGGTAGAAATATTGATTAAAGAATTAAATAATTCGGAAGAGAACGGACTTAGACTTTTAAACTATGCCGTTAAGAAACTGTTTAAATTAAGCTTTGATCATAGAGATGTAGAGCGAATCATCAATTTAGAAGGCCTAACTGGAATTCGAGAGCATATTATTGATCAGAAAAATAAAATCCAATCTGCAATTTTTTCTTTTTTCCTTATAAAAATTACTGAAGGTCAAGAACAAGAATATTTCGATCCTATGATTGACGAGGAGCTTGTCGTGAGCTTTCTTATGAATGCTTTAAATAATTATGTAATACAAGCTAATACGATTATTATCAAAACCCCAAAGCACGGAATCTCGTCTTATAGTGAACATCACCGTAATAGAGTGATGGAATTTTGTAACGATTATCTAGCAAAAATGTTGAACCCAAAAACAGGATTGAAGTAATAAAAATGAAAGATAATCGTTAAATGTATGTATACCTATACATTATAGTTTTTGTCAACTTTCATAATTACATGTGAAAAATGAAAAGTCTATAACCAAAAAAGCACGTTAATTGCTATAAAAGTTTTATTATAAACATTAGATAAAGAACAGTACTTTTCATTTTTTAAGAATACTAGCGATGTCAGCACAAGTCATATCTATCAGTAACCATAAAGGAGGTGTTGGAAAAACCACTTCAGTAGTAAATATCGGGGCAGGCCTTCATCAACTTGGCAAAAAGGTTTTGATGATAGACATGGATCCTCAAGCTAATTTAAGTCAATCTTTAGGAGTTTTTGAACCAGAGAATAGTGTCTATAAATTATTAAGAAGTGCTTCATCTATTCAAGATTCTATTGTAGAACTAGAGTTGGATTTACATCTTATTCCTTCAGAATTAGACCTTTCAGGAGCTGAATTAGAGCTAAGTATGGAAGCTGGACGTGAATTTATTCTTAAAGATCATATCAGTAAGGTAAGAGACAATTACGATTATATTTTAATTGATTGTCCTCCAAGTTTAGGGCTATTGACCATCAATGCTTTTACGACATCCAATCAAGTATATTTTCCTTTGCAAGCACAGTTTTTGGCGACACAAGGTCTGACAAAACTCTTAGAGGTAATTGAAAAAGTACAGCAACGTTTGAATACAAACCTTGAAATTGGTGGTGTTTTTATCACTCAATATGATCAACGTAAAATATTAAATAGAAACGTTAAAGAAGCAATCACAAAACATTTTGGTAATAAGCTTTTTAAAACTGTGATCAGAGAAAATGTAGCATTAGCGGAGGCTCCTTCCAAACAAACGAATATTTTCCGATACAATCCTAAAAGTAATGGTGCCAAAGATTATTGGGATCTTGCTCAAGAGGTTGTTGAAAGAACAGTTATTAACGCATAATCTCAATTATTATGGCTAAAAAGAACTTTTCAGGGGGATTGGATTCATTACTTGGTGGTGCTCCAATTAAAAAAGATACATCAGAAGATAAACCTAAAAAAACTGTTACTCCTTCACAAAGTACAAGTACAACTCCTACATCTTCTTCAACTTCTCAAAAATCAATTATTGATCAACTTTCTATTACACATAGAGAGAAAATCGAAGCTATAGCAGAAAAAGAAGGAAGATCAACAGATGAAATAATTAAGGAAGCAATTGGTTTCTATCTAGAATTTCAAGTAGATTTATAGTAATCTACTATTTACCTAATTCTAATAGACAGCCCTTATGATCAAAAATAACATCTTCTTTTTATTTTTAATTTTCCTGGCACATAGTACTATCGGTCAAAATATAGGTCTTACACCTAAGGCGGACATTGAAATTTCAGAAAATAATATTCTAATTTCTAATCCTTGGAATGCTGGTGTAAACGCCGTTCAATTTTTTGAAATTGATATTACTTTAGATGGAGTAGAAGAATTGGTACTCTTTGATCGTACGAGCCGTAAGATTGCTGTCTATACTTATAAAGATGAAAAGTGGCACTATACGCCCGCTTTAAATTTTAATTTCCCTTCAGGCATACGTTTTTGGATACATCTTCAAGACTTAGATGGAGACCTTAAAAAGGATCTTGTTTTGGGAGAAAATGATGGTATCTATTTCTATAAAAATACATCCACTAATAGTCACTTTTCATTTAGTTCTACACCTGAATTAATAGAAACAACCACTTTTTCTGGAGCTCCTACTCCATTACTTTCTTCCTTATTGGATACTCCTGCTTTTTATGATATTAATCAAGATGGTCGGCTAGACTTTTTTACATTTGTTCCTTCCGTAGGTGGAAGTATTGAATATCATCAAAACTTGGGAGTGAATGATAATGGAGTTCCTACATTTAGAAAAATCACTAGTGATTGGGGAGATTTTCATGAATGTGGAGATTGTGCAACATATATCTTTGGTGATGAAAATTGTTCTTCAAATGGTAAAATTCAACATTTAGGTTCTGCTGTCACAATCTATGATATAGATAATGACAATTTAGGTGATGTATTGATTGGTGAAATGAGTTGCTCCAATCTTGTTGCGATTCCGAATAAAGGTAATTCTGAGACTCCTCTTTTTAATGAAAGTATTATTGATTTCCCTCCATCAGCTCCAATTAATATTTCCATGTTTCCTGCAGCCTTTTTTATTGATTTAAATAAAAATGGTACAAAGGAAATGATCATTTCACCCAATCTTACAAGTAATGAAGGCAATACAACAGATTTTAGTTTAAGTACTTGGTCGTATCGTTTTAATACTTCAAATGAAGAATGGGAATTTGATACTCAAGGCATATTTCAAGGCTTAGATTTTGGTGAAAGAAGCAAACCTTTTGCATTTGATGTTGACTTAGATGGAAATTTAGATCTTTTGGTTGGTTATCGAAGTACTTTTGATCATCAACAAAATATGCAAGGTGGAGGTATTGCTTATTTAAGGAATATGGGAACTAATGAAAATCCTTCTTTTGAAATTATAGATAGAGATTATCTCAATTTATCTTCTTGGGGAATGATTGACATTACTCCTTTTATGGTGGATTACAACAATAATGGACAAATTGACTTACTTGTAAGTGCTAGAGTCATAAATAGTAATACGGCAGGTGTTTACCTTTTTGAAAAGCAAGATGGACAATATGTTATTCACAATCCTACTTTATTAATTGAACACCGACCTGAAGAAAGTATATCCATACTTGACCTCAATGAAGATGATTTACAAGATATTGTGGTGGGCACTTTTTCTGGTACACTTAAAGCTTTTCTTCAAGTCAATGATAACTTTGAAGAGACTGCATATTTCGATTTTATTGAAAGTGATTTACTACGAAAATATCCTAGTATACAAATTGCAAACCTTGATACTAATGCAAAAAGAGATCTACTTGTATTTGATGACAGTGGAACTCCTATAGTTTGGCGTGACTTTGAAAATCCATCTGACAGAACCTTACAAGATTTGATTACCTTTAATAATATCAATAGTAGATTCCAAAACTACTCTTTTGGTACAAAAGCTTACGCTACACCAATTGGAGATAAATTAATCATAGGTTCAGAAAGTGGAGGGCTTCAGATTGCTGAACTTGGTTATTATGATATTCCCACTTCAATTACTCCCCCACAAGAAAATTTAGACGTGAAAATTTATCCTAATCCTACTTATGAAAATGTAACTTTTCAAAATGGATTAGAAAGTAAATTAGAATATACCATTATTTCTGTTCAAGGGATACAAGTAGCTCACGGGTCAATTTTACCTAAAACAAAAATTAATCTGACTTCTTTAAATTGGGCTAAAGGGATCTATATCATTCAGTTTAAGAATGATGAAAAAGTGTTGATAAACAAGAAATTACTTGTAAAGTAATTAAGAACAACAACGGTTAGAGCGTAAAAGATAAGCTACATCAAACTTAAGTATTGCAATAAAAGTTTGTAAGTAGGTATCCGTTAGATCTACTTTGTTGATTCTTCCTTCTTGGATTTTATCAAGCATTCTTATGATCTGTTCCTTCGGTAGTTGTTCTACCTCATCTTCTGACTGCATTCCTTGATCATTGATCAATTGATCGGCCATTGTCAGGCTTAGATATTTGTCATCTTTAGATAGTTCAACCATAGTTTCAGGGTGTTAATGTTTATCTTGAATTAAATGTTTTCTTAGGATCCACAACACAGACGGTAGGTTATCATAGACAGTGTCTTGAACCTCAATGATGTCTAATACATCTTCATCCATATATTTATCTACGAAAAATTCTTTTGGTGGTTCATATAACTTTTCAATAATGTTATAAAAGTCATCTTCGTCCACCTCACCTTTTCCATTTAAGTATGCTGCATTTACAATTTGATTGGCAACAGCATCAGCTTCTTTTTGATCATAACCATAATAAGCTGAGTAAAGAACGAACTCAAGAATTTCTGGAATTGGGTCTTTTTCAGCAGGTAATTTATTGGCAAATTTTCTCAGTGCAGTAACTAAATCAAGAATATCAATTGTTACATGATTTCCTTTAACTTCCACTGGGAATAAAGACGACATTGCGTAGCGTGTTTCTTGAATAAATATAGCATTGGATTCTTCTTCAAAAAAAAGGGTGATAAAGATCTGAGATGGATCTCCTTTCTCTTGAAACTCTTCTATACCTTCAATTGCTTCCCACATTGCACCCATCACTCTTGAACCTTCTTTAAAGAATTTAGGCATTCTTTTAAAGGTTACATCTTTTCCTTCTAAATATTCTTCTAAAGTGATCTTTGGTGTCGCCATGTCTTTACTAATTTGTCGGTTTAATTACTTTTGTTTGTTGATAACAATAGCAAAGTTATGAACTATTACTTAAGTTAAACAATACTTTTGAAAAATGATAAAAAAAGAGGTAATCCTCTTAGAATTATCCAATCCTAATCGAAGATTACCTCATTTTTTAACGATTTCGTAATACAAATGAAAGCTCTAAGCTCTATCTAAGTCGATTTCTACTAGCGTATCGTCCCAACCTAACTTAAGGTTGAATTCATTTTCCTTTTCACCTTTTTCAACCCAAATTTTCAAACTTTCAATAGATTGATCTACATGAATAACAGGCGTTTCAACGATTAAAGCATCGAAACTTTCGTCTCTACTTGCCTTCCCTCCGAAGCTCACACCCCATCCGTATTCTTTTTCATTAAATATAATTTTCCATTTCTTTGACTCTGGAATAGTCCATAATGTATATTTTCCTGCAGGTAAAACTTGACCATCAATTGTCAAAGTAACATTCGTTGTAAAAGTTGTTGGTTCATTGGCACCCGTTCTCCATACTTGACCATAAGGAACTAAGTTTCCAAAAATAACTCTATCTTTTTTGAATGGTGAAGAGTAATGAATATCGATTTTCATTCCACTATCCACAAAATGTTGTTCTATTTCAGGGCTATGTTTTTTTGTTTCAGAGATCATAAATTTCTGACCTACTAAACCTAAAATTCCTAATCCAACTACAATTCCAAGTATAATAAAAAGTACTTTACGCATTTTGTAAAATTTTTAAAAAATGAAAGCTTATTTATTTAAGAGTGAATATACAAAAATTATACATTCTTGATCTCTGGAAAATAATTTTCAACTAATTCTTCAGCTGTTTCCATTGCTCCATGAACAGTAGCACTATGTCCGTTGGTTCTACAAGCTTCCCCTATAAAATAAACTTTACCTTGAATCGGTTTTTTAAGATTCTCTCTATTTTTTATACTGTCTTTAGTAGAATACGAATATGTACCACCTACATATGGATCTTTTGTCCAATCCTTTCCATAATGATTTTGATATAAAGAATAGACTGCAACATCTGGAAATATTTCTTGTAAATCTCCAAGTAATACTTCGGCTAGCTCATCATCTGCTAATTGGTCCAGTTCTTTAGAAGCTTCACCCATCAAATAGGCTACCAAATGATTAGGTTGAGATGGTCGCACTAAATAGCTTGGACATTTTTTTCCTCCTAGAATCTCAATGACATCTTTATTCCAGAAAGGTTTTTCAAATTCTATGAATAACTTTCTTCCCTTACCAAATCCTATTTCACGAATTGCTTTCTGTTTTTCTATTGGAAGAGAAGGCATGAAATTGATCTTATTCTGCTTTAAAACTCCTAATGGAACAGTAATGATCACTTTATCGAATGATAGAATTTCTCCTTTATGCGTTAGAATGTTGACTTTTTGTTGTTGATAATTGACATCAATAATAGGACTATTTAATCTTATTTCTCCTTTAATTTTATGTTGAAAATACTCAATTGCGTCATTATATTTCCCCCACGAAAAGTAATTTTTATTACCTGAATTCCATCTCCAAGATTCTTCACCTAATGACGCTGCATGAACTTTTTCCATATCAGCACTATATTCACTCAAAATTCCTCGAATGATAAATTTCAAATTTGGATGATAAATACCTTTTTCTTTTAAGGATTCTAAAACTGATCCCTCGAACATTTCATTTTCTATACCATCAAAATAATTTAGTAAGTCATAAATCTTCTTTGGTAATTCTTTTTCATCTTCTATTTCAAATAATTTATTATCAAAATATAATAATTCATCTCCAGAAATTGGTTCAATTTTTTGGCCTAAATGTTTGAGCATTTCGAAGATGACACTTCTATTACCATGAATTTCGGCTGCACCCATTTCTAAAAAAAGATGATCATGTATATTGTTTGTGGCAATTCGTCCTCCAATCCTATCAGATGCTTCAAAAATACTCACATTATATCCTTGCTCTTCTAAAATATGAGCGGTATACAACCCTGAAACCCCTGCCCCAATTATTGCTATTTTCATTTACTTTTTTGTTTGTCTTCTTAGGTTGAAATTACAGAAATCAATTCATTTTTAAAAGCAGTTTAATTGGTATTGAATATCAAAAAAAGGTCATCTGATATTAATTTTCAGTTAAAATATTGAGTAGCATTTCAAATCATTGTATATTATTTAGGATTCTGAAACCAATGTTATTCTACTCCGTTATTTAACCCAAAACAATAAAAAATAATATCATGATCACAGTCAATTCTACACTTGGAGAAAATGTTATTGGATTTACTATAGATGGTAAAATCAATGATGAAGGATTACAAGAATTTTTTAATGCCGTTGATGAAAAAATCAATGAAAACGGAAAGATTAAGTTATTAGGAGAAATTAAAGATATTGGAGGTATTGAAGACTTTAAAAGCTTCTTTGATGCCGTAAAAGCTAAAATTAAAACCATCTCAGCACTGGAGAAATATGCTATTGTTGGTAATATGTCTTGGTTAGAAAAAATCTCGGGCGTGATGGATTTTATGATTCCAAATATTCCAATTAAAGTATTTAAAATGGAAGAAAGAGATGAAGCGTTAGTTTGGTTATTATCAGAAAGTAATCTTTATGCTCCAGGTATTCAAAAAATTAAAACAGATAAAGAAGATAAATTCCTTGCATTCTCATTATCAGGTAAACTACATGAACAAGATTTTGCTGTAATAGAAGGCGAATTCACAAAATTCAAGGAAGATGGTAAGCCATTAAATTTATATGTAGAATTTGCTGGATTTGAAGGTTATTCAAATATTAAAGCGATGTGGGATGATTTTAAAATGGGCTTCAAACATTATAAAGACATGAAAAAAATCGCCATCATTAATGAAGGTGAATGGATGGATGTCTTAGTAAAACTTGGGGATATTTTAACGCCTGGCGTAGATTTAGAACATTTTGATACAGATCAGAAAGAAAGAGCTATCAATTGGTTAAATGCTTAATTTTCTTTTCAAATGATGAAGAGCACTTTAGTTATAACTAGAGTGCTTTTTTTTATACAAAAAAATGACACCCTTCAAAAATTGAAAGGTGTCATTACGGTAATACTTATGTTGGAACAATTTTGATGATTCGTTAATTATTGAATTGGCTTTTATCAACGTTTCAATACGTTTCAAACTATTTACACGGCAAAAAGTATGAGAACATTACTGTTATAATTAATTCCGATTGTTGTATACTATTTTAATCTATCTGTATGAAATGAAATACTTTTTTTGTTTTTGTATAGTACAAATGTAAAGGGTTTTGAAAAGGCTTAATATGGGATATGCACACCTTTTTATGATTTTTTACACCATATAGCTACCTGTCAAAGCGCAGTTTTTATCAATTCATTAAACATCTAAATATCAGAATGATAAATTTTATTGATTTTTTAATTAAATGTACATTTTAATGAAAAGAGACTAAATTACACTTCATTACAAACTGACATTTTTTATGATTTTATTGTAAAAAAAGTTGAAAAAAAAATAACTAAAATAAAAAAGACAGCTTTTCTGCTGTCATTCTGGACTATTAAAGTCCTCTTTAAAAAATCAAAAAGTTAAGACAAAAAAAGAACGGCCTCCAATCGGAAGCCGCACTTACCACATACTAACCATAAATGGTTTTTAACCATATATAAACACATATAAACATAAATTCTTTTTAAGGTTGCCTAAGCAACTTTAAGCACATGAAGAAGTTCTTCTAAATGCTCATCTTCTACAGTTTGCACTGTATCTGCTTTTTTCAAGAAAGCTTGGTAAGCTACTTCTAAAGCATCATGATCTAATGTATGCCCCAACTTCTGTAAACGATAGAACAATGCCGCTCTACCACTTCTTGCAGTCAATACAATAGATGATTCAGAAACACCTACTTCTGATGGATCGATGATTTCGTAGTTATCTCTACTTTTGATCACACCATCTTGGTGAATTCCTGAAGAATGAGAGAATGCGTTGTCCCCAACGATAGCCTTGTTTGGTTGAACAGGCATATTCATTGTATTTGAAACTAAACGACTAATCTCATATATTTTTTGTGTATGAATGGCTGTATCATAATCTAACATGTTATGCTTACGCATCGCCATTACTACTTCTTCCATTGATGTATTACCAGCACGTTCACCGATACCGTTGATAGTACATTCAATTTGTCTAGCACCATTGCTTACACCTGCCAGCGAGTTTGCTGTTGCCATACCTAAATCATTATGACAATGTGTAGAAATGGTTGCTTTATCAATATTTTTTACGTTCTCTTTTAAGAACTTGATTTTAGCTCCGTATTCTTCTGGGATGCAATATCCAGTTGTATCTGGGATATTCACTACTGTGGCCCCGGCTGCAATAACAGCCTCAATGACTCGAGCTAAATATACATTATCAGTTCTTCCCGCATCTTCTGCGTAAAATTCTACATCTTCTACAAAAGTTTTGGCATATTTTACTGCCTCTACTCCTCTCTCAATTACTTGATCTCTATCTAATCTTAACTTTGTAAAAATATGTTGGTCGGATGTTCCGATACCTGTATGAATTCTTGGTCTTGCAGCTGGCTTTAAAGCTTCAGCAGCAACCTCAATGTCTTTTTTTACCGCTCTAGTTAGACCACAGACTGTCGTGTTTCTAATTTCAGAAGCAATTCTATTTACTGCCTCAAAGTCACCAGGGCTTGAAATTGGGAAACCCGCTTCTATTATGTCAACGCCCAGATTTTCGAGAGCACGCGCAATCACTAACTTCTCCTCTGTATTCAAACGGCACCCTGGTACCTGTTCTCCGTCTCGCAACGTTGTGTCGAAAATAAATACTTTATCGTTCATAGGCTTAAAACACTTTTTGAAGGTGTCTGTTATAATCTATTTAAAAAACAATTTTTATTGGTATTGTTTTGCTAATGTAAAGGCTGAACAAAAGCATCAAAAACAAAAAAAAATACATTTTACGATGTTTAATTGAATTATATTGGGAATAGAATGTAAATTTGGCAATGAATAAGGTTATTAAAGAGAATAATAAATACGATGCCTAAAGAAAGATCGAATCATTTATATCAGTTAATTAAGTCAATGTCGAGAAGTGAGAAGCGTTATTTCAAACTCATTTCTAATGAATCGAAAAACAGTTCTTCGAAAAAATTCATGCTGCTTTTTGATCTTATCGATAAACAAGATGTATTTGATGAAGAACAGCTATTAGCTTCAACTCCAGAGCTAAAACCTATTCAGTTTTCGAATTTAAAAGCCCATCTCTACAAAAGAATTTTACAGGCTTTACGTCAGTTTCATTTGACAAAAATGGAAGATGCCGAAATTCGTGAAATGATTGATCACGCCGAACTCCTCTATAACAGAGGTTTATATGATCAATGTGCAGATATACTTCGTAAAAGTAAAAAGAAAGCACAGAAAAGTGATCACTTGGAATTATTGCTTGAGATTTTACGATGGGAAAAAAGTTTATTGTCCCACACTTTAGATAAACATAATCAAAGAAGAGTAAATAAACTTATTCAAGAAGTTCAGGATACAAATGATAAGATTAATCAAATCAATAAATTCTCAAATATTGCAGCAAAACTTAATGCTTTCTATTTGAAAGTAGGTTATGTAAAAAGTGAGAAAGATCTGAAAAAGGCGAATGACTTAGTGAGTAATGACATTTTAAGTATTGATGAAGATAAATTTTCGATCAATGAGAAATTATCATTATATGAGCTTTATGTTGGTTTTTATTATTTTACTCACGACGTTCAGAAAGGACATGATTATGCTCGAAAATGTCTTCAAATTTTCCATGATGATCCAAACCTTATTCCATCTCGATTAGATATTTATATTCGAACGATCAATAACCTATTGATTGGTCAATACAAATTGAATCTATACAAAGACTTTGTTCAAACGAAATCACTCTTCCGAAAAATCAGATCGAATGACAAGATTGAGCTGAGTGAAAACATTAAAATGAAGTTGCTGAAGTACTCGTATATCCATGAGTTCAACCGTCTCTTTATGTTGGGAGATTTTACCGTTGGTGTACAAAGAGTCACGCTTTTATTGAACAATATTGAATTCTTCATTGAAAAACTAAACAAGCACTCCCGTTTGATTTTATATTACAAAATTGCTTGTTTATATTTTGGAGACAGTAACTTTAGATTATCCACAAAATGGCTTAATCGTATTATCAACTCAGATGCTCTAGAAATGGATGTTCGAGAGGATGTTCACGTTTATGCTAGGATTGTCAATCTAATTTGTCATTATGAAATGGGAAATACAGATCTTGTGGATTATTATGTAAAGTCAACGTATCGCTTCATGTTGAGAAAAGATAATCTTTTTAAATTTCAGATTTATATTATGAAATTCTTAAAAAAATTATCTAGAAACATGAACGATCATGAGTTAACCAATGCCTTTATCGAACTTCGAGATCTTTTAAAACCATTAGAAACAGATCAATTCGAAAAGCATCCATTTATGTATTTTGATATCATTTCATGGTTAGAAGGTAAGATTGAAAGGCGTTCTGTTCAAGATGTCATTCAGTGTAAAGCTCGAATAATGCTCGGTGATGATTATCCCGATTAAATTATTATTTAATTTTCAGTAATAACATGCAACTTGAAGCCACTCTCTTCCGTCTTAATAAAAATACTATTAACTTATATTTTCTTTTTAGAAAGTTGGTTCATTGTTGTGAATTAAACTTTTTATCAATGAAAAACTTACTATCATAATTATTATACTAGATGTCAAAATTAATTTTATCAAATGAGTATGTTCGATTCCTTCCCTTCCAATTAGCAGTCGAACTCAAAGAAATGCCTGAAGCTGCTCAATATGAATTTGAGCAACGGATGAGCAATTATTCTAAATCAGCACTCTTAATGTACCTTGCACACCTTTTGTCTCCTATTCCTTTTTCATTAGGATATGTCGGCAAATGGTTGCAACAATTTCTGTTCTGGATCACAGGTGGTGGACTTATGGTTTGGTGGTTTATTATGCTTTTCACCATTCCTGGAGAAGTAAGAAGATTCAACCGTAGATTAGCACATGAAGTTTTTAGAGAAATCTCAAAAAAATACGGTTTCGCTAAAAAAAGCAATTACGGCTATGCAAAATCATTGATTGTTCCCAAAGCATTAGATTTACCAGAATTTGATCCAACAATGCCTACATTGGAACATTTAAAAGAAGGTTTTCTTTTTGATTTAGAAGGAAAAACTTGGCAGGTTACAGAAGAGTATCAATTAGATGCTGAGAAATCGGAAAGAATCTTCATTTGTCGTCATGATTTGGAAGAAAAAGTACTTCGTTATTATAATGAGAATTTCTATAAAAAAGTAGTTTGGGAAAAAACGGTCAATATTTTCCAGATTGATCCCGAACTAGAAAAAAAGATAAGAATTCATCAAAGTCCTGCTAATATTCTTTATCTCAATGGTCATCGTTTTTACAAAGAATTACAAGACCATGGGACAGAATTTAGAATGAATATTCCTCAACCTTCGGAAACAGCACAAAAGCTAAGAAGGTGGAATTATATTAATGAAGAAAGAGATGTTGTTTTAACGATCATTTCTTATCAAAATAAGATCAAAGCCTTTCAAGGTAAGATGATTGACGAAAATGAAGTCACTGAAATATTACCTTATAACGTATAAAAAATGCCCATTTCCTCGCTTGGAAATGGGCATTTTTATTTATGATATTTTTCTTTCGAAAGGAATATGTTGTTCTTCTACTTTTCGAAGTCTACTTTTAAATCTTTGTACAAAGAATAAACAAATAATACTAAGTCCTAATGGAAAGCCCATCCAAATACCTTGTTCAGCTTGTCCCCAATGGAACGCACACATGTAAGAGAAGGGAATTGAAATCACAAAGTAAGAAGAGAAAATTAACCACATTGGTACTTTAAAGTCATGCAATCCTCTCAAGGCTCCTGCATAAACAATCTCAATTGCATCCACTGTTTGATAGGAAGCTAACCATATAATAAACAGTTGTGCAAACTGAATTACTTCTTCATCTTGTGTGAATAAATAAGGCATCCAAGATCTTCCTGTTAGGAAAAACAGTACTGTCCCAAAAGACATCAAAATCACAATTCCTAAAGATGCAAAAGTGACTCTTTTGACTTCTTTAAAATCTCTTTTACCATAATTTTGGCTCACTAAAATCCCAGTTGCAGAACCAATACCTTGGTAAACCATATATCCTAAAGTACTTAAACTAATTCCGATTTGGTGTGCAGCTAAACCTACTTCAGAAATCCATCCCATCATAATAGTAGAGATAGAGAAAGCAGCACTTTCCATTAGCATCTGAAAAGCCATTGGAATACCATTCGTGAAGAATAATTTCACTTCAACGAAAGTCACCTTCACCTCTTGATAAAGCTCTGAGAAAAGTTTATAATTTTTATTGTTCTTAAAAATATAAATTGCTCCCCCTGCCATAAATAAACGCGCGAGAAGAGTACCTATACCTGCTCCAATTAATCCTAATTTCGGAGCGCCAATCAGACCAAAAACAAATATAAAGTCTCCAATTACATTTACTATATTACCTAATAATGTAATCTTCATACCAATCTTAGTATCTCCAATTCCCTCAAAAAGTTGTTTAAATGTCAAGAAGATCATTTGTGGAATCAAAGAGATAATCAGTATAACAAGGTATGCCTGACTTGAAGGAATAATAGCCTCTGGCTGTCCCATATAAGGCATTCCAAGATATAAGCCTGATAAAATTAATAGTAATACTAAAGATAGAATACCATTGGCTGTTAAACTATTTTTGAAAGCTGAAGTCGCTTTTTTGTGATCACCTAAACCAATTGCTTCACCGATTTTTGGTGTAAGAATAAATGTGAATCCCATTCCAAAAAGTAATACAATATTAAATATCGTATTTGTAAAGGATGCTGCGGCTAAAGGTGTACGACCTAATTGACCAATAATCATATTGTCAACAAGACCTACAGAGATTTGCCCTACTTGAGCGAGAATTACAGGCCACCCAAGTTTTAAGATTGTAGAAATTAATGGATTGTACGTTTTCCACTGTCTTTTCAATTGCATTTTCTTTTGTGTTTTAACAAAGTGAATTGAAACAGACGAGACCTTCCCCTTTATGATCTCTCCTAGCAGTTATTTTGGCAGCGAACGCTGGGCTTTAAGGTGAAAAACTAACCACTAATCAACAAGATAATAAAGTCGTTGTTTAAATAATTTAATATTTAATTTTCGTCGCAAATGTAATGAAAAGACGTTAAGAAAATGAAAATCAATAAGATTTATTAGAAAAAAAGAAACCTTTTGAGTCGACCTCAAAAAGAGGTCAACTAAAAGGTCATTTCATTCTACTTTGCTAATTCTTTTTTGATTTCTTCAACTAATAGCAGACATTCATTGTTAAGAAAATCCTCCTTAACAGTAATTTGGTCAAGATCTTTTTCTTCTTTTGCCATTTTTTCCATTTCCAATACCAAGTCTTTTATTCCTTGAATGGCAATGAAATTGACAGAAGATTTAAAGTTGTGTAAGTTCTTGTAAGTAGACTTCCAATCTTGCTTTTTGATACTCTTATTGATCACATCAAGTTGTTCTGGAGCATCAACTACAAAGCGTTCCATCATTTCAGCTATTAGTGCTTGGTCACCTCCCGAAAAATTAGAAAGGTAAGTTAAATCAACCCTAGTTTTTTCCATGATTTAAAACACACTAATTGTATAATTATAAGTTGGGATTTAGTTGTGAACATCCATCTCTTTTAGGTAGCGATAAATTGTCACCTTTCCAATATCCAATTTTTTTGCAACTGTCGCAACATTATCATGATATCTCTCCATAAAACTTCTAATTATTTCAAAAGTATACTCTTTTAATGTTAAATCTTTCGTTAATAACGAGTTAACATCCTTAGAATTTGTGAATTGAATATCAGTTTCATTAATCACATCATCTTCACACATTACTGCAGCTAGCTCGATGATTGCTTTTAATTCTCTAATGTTACCAGGAAAATGATATTTTATTAATTTCTCTTTTGCTTCTTTCGAAAAAGATAAAGCTGGAAGTTCATTGGATTTTGTGAATTGATCTACTAAAAACTTTGCAATCAGTAAGACATCGTTTTCACGCTCTCTTAAAGGTGGTAAATGAATAGGTAACCCTAGTAAACGATAATATAAATCTTCTCTAAAAAGATTTTCACGCATTCTTAACGTTAAGTCTCTGTGAGTTGCAGTGATAATACGAACATCAAGTTTGATGACACTATTACCTCCAATTCTTGTTACTTCACGTTCTTGAATTACCCTTAGTAATTTTGCTTGGAGATTGATATCCATTTCTCCAATTTCATCCAAGAAAATTGTTCCACCATTGGCTTCTTCAAACTTTCCTAATCGTTTGGCTATTGCACCAGTAAAAGCCCCTTTTTCATGTCCAAACAATTCACTTTCTAATAATGAAGTTGGAATCGCAGCGATATTAACCGCAACAAAAGGTTTATTTTTTCGATTAGAATTATAATGAATTGCTTTTGCGATGACTTCCTTACCAGTACCAGTTTCTCCAGTAATAGATACCGTGATGTTGTTATTTTTTGTTTTGTGCAACATCTGAAACACCTTTTTCATTAGTGTACTATTTCCAATGATAGAATTATCAAATTCATATTTGTTGGATAACTCTTGGCGTAAAGTCTGAACTTCTTCTTCTAGTGAATGCTGGGCTTTTATACGGTTTAAAGCGTTTAGTAATCGCTCACGAATATCTTCTTCTTTAGTGATATAGTCATATACCCCTAATTTAAATAAACTTACAGCTGTCTGAACGTCATTTTGTCCTGAGATGACAATAACAGGTACATTTGGTAACTTAGATTTTATTCTTTGGATAACCTCCTCTCCTGTCATGTCTGGTAAAGAATAATCCACTGTAATGACAGAAGGAGTCTCATCCAAAGCATTGATAAGGTCTCTACCATTGACAAACATCTTCACTTCATGTCCATCTTGCATCGATAAGATGTAATGTAACATTTTAGAGAAAACAGGATTATCTTCGAGAGCAAAAATTTTTAGTTCAGGTGTATTATTCATAAGTTAAGTTTATTCGCAGTATTGTTTCAAGGCGGCAGTTGCAGGTGTATATCCTAAAACCTCTGCCATGGATAAGTTTTTACAAACTTGATCATCGGCTTTACCTTTTATACCACTTAATGCTAAAGCTTTATAGTAATAAGCTTCACCATATTCTTTATCTAAAGCAATCGCTTTATCTAAGCTTTCAATAGCAGCATCAAAATTTTCAGTAAGCATCAATGTTTTTCCTTTATGAAAAAGTACTCTTTTATCCTTACCGTTAGATAATTTTTCAGCTTTATCAAAATCCTCTAATGCAGCTGTAATTCCTACTACTTCAGCATTAACAAAAGCTCTATTCAAGTAGATATCATAAATTGTTGAATCCAATTGAATCGCATGTGTATAGTCATTTAATGCTCCTTCATGATCTCTCAAGGCTCTACGAACATTACCTCTATTGTAATAGTACATGTAAGCCCTAGGAACGTCTTTTTCTGTTTCTTCATACAACTCAATGGCCAATGTAAAATCATCATTTGCTAAGCTGTTTTCTTGCAATGCAAAATGAGCATATCCTCTTGCATTATAAGCATCCATATTATTAGCATCTGCTTTCAAAGCAGCATCAAATAACGATATAGCTTCTTTATATTTATTTTGAGAAAGTTTTATTTTTCCTTGATTTGTCAAATCTTCAGAATTTGAACCCGTACAACCAAATACTAAAAACGATAAAATGGCGAAAAGGAAGTTTATTTGTTTGATTTTCATACGGCAAAAATAATAAGAAATATCATTCTTAATTCTATTACATACTAAAAACAAATACTTTTTCACTTTTTCAATCTCCTATTATCTAAATTTCTTATACCATTTATTGACTTTTATTTCATTATGAGCCAACCAATAAAATAGTCTATCTTTTAATTTAGGTTTTACTAACTCCTTTAGTAACATATAGAAAGCTCTAGAAACATAAAAGTTTTCTGTAAAAAATGCAAGACGCTGATGATATCCCATAGATAAGGCTAATGCCTCATTTTCTTCTTTAGATTTATTTAGAACTTGTGCCTTCATACCAATAATCAAAGTTGATTTTAAAAGATGATTATTCGTCGTTTTCATAAAACTTTGAGAATGAGATTTTGGTAAAATACGTTTGTGTGTATTGACTTTATCAACGAAAGCAAACTTATAGGATCTCGACATTCTTACCCAAACATCAAAATCTTCATAGGCAAGTCTTTCATCATACCCTCCTAATTCTTTGATTGTCGATGCTTTGTAGGTCAATCCCGGAGCACTAAATAAGGGAGGATTTTTCAGAATTCTTAGATAAACATCACCTTGAATAACTTCCTCTTGAAGTATTCCTTTCTGATCTCTTTGGTAATACGAGGGTTTGATTAGTTTTCCTTGAGGATTGATTTGTGCTACATCTGAAAAAACTGCTCCATAAGAAGCATCTTTCTGTTCTAAACACTCTACATCGTCTTTTATTCTATCTTTTAAAATGATATCATCTGCGGCTAAATCTAGAATATATTCTCCTTTTGCTTCTTTTAATGCTAAATTAAATGCTTTACAATTCCCTATGTTTTTTGATAATGCAATGAATTTTGCCTTAAAATTGTATTTTTGTAGAGATGCGTTAATTTTATTAACCGAATCATCAGTACTTGCATCATCAACGATAATCGTCTCGATATTACTGTAACTTTGTTGAAGGATTGATTCGATTGCTTTTTCTACATAAGAAGCATGATTATAACTCAAACAGATAATAGTAACTAGAGGGGCATTTTGCATATTTATGTTATTAAAAAAGTCTAACCGTTTTTTTATACTATTGGGGATTTTATTTCTCCTTATTGCTAATACTTCACAAGCGCAGTTTACTAATTTAAAATTTAGTACGCGTTCACCATATCGTACCATGGTTTCCCATATTGGTTTTTTAAGTCCTTCTACAGGAATGTATAATCCTGAAGTCGCGGCAAAAACTCTTGGTGGTGATGACTTTTCAACTGCACAAAAGATTGGGCTTGCTATAAAGTTAAAGCAAATTTATGACAAACATGGTGGATTAGACCTAGATGATATTTCAAATAGAAGAAATTATCGTAACGAAGATGATGATCCTATTTATACTATTTTTGAGGATATTCCTGAGATTTATTTGATCAAAGAAGGATCCAATTGGGTCTATTCTCCAAAGTCTGTAAGGGAAATCAATATTGTATTCAGAAGATATTATCCTGCGGCTACTCGACCTCCAATTCCTGTGGAAGAAGAAGTGATCGATTCCGTAGAGACAACACTGAAAGATTCCACTGGAAAAGAAGTTATTGTTAAAAAACCTGTTGTCAAAAAGACACCACCAAAAAGTCAAGAGAATCCAATAATTCCTACAAATCCTGATTTAAAAGCAGACTTAAATAACCCTAGGGCTTCTGTCACTACTTTCTTTGGTTTTCAACAAGATGAAAATTACCATCCTGAAATAGCCGCTAAAGTTCTTGGTAGTATTGATTTATCCTTAGAAGAGAAAATAACTTTAGCCATTAAGCTAAAGCAAATTTATGATGGGTTAGGCTTATGGATCGAAATAGATGATATTCCAGAAGATAAAAATTTCCAAGATACATTAAGGCACAATAAAGAAATCTATGTTTTAGATAAACAACTTTCTGATTTTTACCTGGAAAATTATAATGGAAAATGGATGTTTTCAGAGTCTAGTATATTACTAATTGAAAATAAACATAGAACTGTATTTCCTATCGGAACAGAAGGCTTGGAAACTGTAGGAAGTATTTTAAGAAAACCACTAGGTAATTTTGCAAGAAAAGAAGTTATTGGATTAGAGTTATGGCAGATTACAAGTATGACTGTCATGTTAATCGGTGCCTGGGTATTGGTTATGTTACTTTCCAATGTTTTACTTTGGTTTATATCTTGGCTTCCTAAAACAGATTACGAAAGTCATCACATTCGCAATATTTTTAAGTCTGTGATGATGATCATTATCTTGTATTATTATCGTTTAATGGCGCCTAGTCTTGAACTTTCAATACAAGAACTACAGTATGTCATCATTTTCTTAAAGGTTTACAATGTTTATCAGTTTGTTAGATTATTCTACAATATGATAGATGTTTGGGTCGCAATATGGTTAAGAAAAGCCAACGAAAAAGAAGATCAGATTCAAAGAGGTTTTGCGCCATTTTTTGGAATGAGTGCCAAATTAGTACTCATATTGATTGGAGTTGTCTTTATGGTAAGTGCTATGGGTTATGAAATCTCTGGGTTACTTACGGGTATTTCTATTGGTGGTGTAGCCGTCGCCTTAGCCGCTCAAGATACCATTAAAAATATTTTCGGTTCTATTATGATCTTTATGGATAGGCCTTTTGTAATTGGTGATTGGGTTAAAACTGATGGTGTTAGTGGTTCTGTAGAACAAATTGGCTTACGTTCTACTAGAATAAGAACCTTTGAGAATTCTCTTGTTTCAATTCCAAATAGTAGAATGGCTGATTTTACTATTGACAACATGGGAATGAGAGTTTATCGTCGTTACAAAACCACTATCAGGGTCAAATATGAAACAAAACCAGAGCAACTAGATGAGTTTGTAGAACGTCTTAAAGATATTGTAAGAAGACATCCTCATACAAGAAAAGATTTCTTTGTTATCAACTTAAATAACATCGGATTGTACTCCTACGATATACTTTTCTATATCTTTTTTGAAGCTCCAACTTGGACAGATGAATTGCATTTTAGACATGAAATCATTAGAAGTATAATAAAGATTGCGAATGAATTGGATATCGAATTAGCGATTCCTCCATCTGGTTTGGACTACATGAATGAAACTCCTCAAAAGACAAGTTCAAGCACTAAAAAGTCTAATAACAAACCATTTGGATTCATGTAGAGCTACCTCATCAGAAGACTAGGTTAACTTTTAAAGGATACAATTTTATCATTACTGATTAGATGTTATATTGGTTATTCATATCAAGCTACATGTATAATGATTAAAAATATTCTACTTTTTTTGTTCTGTATATTGAGTTTTCTAAGTGTTGAAAGTCATGCTCAATCTAAAGATAGCGTTGACTTCTATCTTAAAAAGTACGATTATGGACATGCTAAAAAAGTAGATTATAGAGGGAAAGTTGTTTTGGTAATGATTACTTCTTCATGGGATTTGGATTTTAATAATGCGGCCCATAAAATCAAGGAATTACAACGTCTTTTCTCTTCAAAAGATGTAGTTTTTATGTATATTGTAGGTGATCTACCTGAGCGATGGACAGCATTTGCTGAAGACAGAGGATTAAAAGGCGAATTCTTTTATTTACCCTCCATGAGTAAAAATTGTAAATCTTGTTTTCTCTCCAATCATTTTGATGAGTCTAACATTACTTCTTACTATATCATCGCAAAAGATGGTACATTACTCAATAGTTATTTACCAAGTCCAGATAAAAACTCAGGAATTCAAAAATTACTTTCTGGAGCAAGTACTTTAGAAATAGACTAGTTCAAATTAATATTAAAATAAAAAAATGGATCCAATACTCATTCCTATCACTGCAATCATTTTTGGTACCGCAATACCTATTGTTGCCATTCTTTCAAAACATAGAAGGAGAAAAAATTCGGACACTAAATTAATAATGGATGAAATTAAACAGTTGAGAAATGAAAATTTACAACTAAAAAATCGTCTTGAAAACGTTGAAACTATCGTTACAGATGGTAATTATGACTTGAATAATGCTTTAAATGTAGCGAAAGAAAAAAATTCTGGTCTTTTAGAGTAACAAAATTGAACGTATTCCGTACACTATATTATGAATTCGTTCAAAAGTGGACAGGTTTAATTTTTAACATATATATTTAAAAAATTGAAAATCAACAAGTTAAAACAAAAGGTCCTAAATTGGCTTTTTCATAGTCAAAATTGATTTAATCGTAATACCTTTAAATAGGTTAAGCGTAAAGATAAAGTTTAAATAATTGAATTGGTTGGAAAAGGCAAATATCAGATGATGTTTGCTTTTTTTATTTTATAAGAATTCTTACTAAAAATCAGCTTTATTAAAAGGTATTCACCTAAAAATTTACGATTTCAATATAAAGATTTATAGATTTCTGATATATTAGAGATATCACTTTTTTGGAGTGGTAAACTAATATAACTATATGTTATTTAATTGAGCAAATCATTTTTGCTTTTTATTAATTATACATTTGTTTAATTCTCATTTAAAAATCAGATAAAAATGTCTAACCTTTTTGTGTTGAACAAAGAAGCTAATGTTGCTTCAAACTATATTAATGAATTAAGAGATCCTTCTATTCAAACTGATAGAGCAAGGTTTAGAAGAAATCTAGAAAGGTTGGGTGAACTACTGAGCTACGAAATTAGTAAAACCTTAGAATATAAAGATGTGGATGTTCAAACTCCACTTGGTGTCTCTCCATCAAGAACTATTGCTGATCAATTAGTAGTAACTACAATTTTAAGAGCCGGTTTACCTATGTATCAAGGTGTTTTAAACGTATTTGATCATGCGGATAGTGGTTTTGTAGCTTCTTATCGTTCTAATTCTCCAGGAAATGATGTAGAAATCAATATGGAGTATGTAGCCTCTGGTAATTTAGACGGTAAAGTAGTGATACTTGCTGATCCAATGTTAGCAACAGGAAAATCTCTTTTATTAGCTTTAGAAGGATTATTAAAAAATGGCACACCTAAGCATGTTCACATTATGGCAGCAATTGCAAGTGAGGAAGGTGTAAAGTACATTCAAGATAATATCAAAGTACCTGCGACACTTTGGATGGCTGCTGTTGACCCAGAGTTAAATGCGAAGTCATACATTATTCCAGGTTTAGGTGATGCAGGAGATTTATGTTTTGGTGAAAAGCTGTAACCTCTCTGTTCCCTTCAAATAATTATATCTTTATAAAAAAGATCATTTTTTCAGTAGATATATAAATCTAATGCGTTATTATTATATGACAGATTTATATATCTACCTTCTCTACTAATCTTATACTATGGAAAACAAACTAATTATTAACATCTTAGAACTTATTGGTGGGCTTATTGTCCTTATAGGTGGAGGTGAATTTTTAGTAAACGGAGCTACAAATATTGCTTTAAGATTAAAAATACCTGCTATTATCGTAGGATTGACAATAGTCGCTTTTGGTACTTCTGCACCTGAACTTTTTATTAGTTTACATTCTGCTTTATCTGGAAATGCTGACTTAGCGATAGGGAATGTCGTAGGTTCAAATATTTGTAATCTAGGCATGGTATTAGGAATTACTGCAATTATTTATCCAATAAAAGTAAGTGATACTACCCTGAAATTTGATTGGCCTGTTGCTATGGGGGCATCATTACTTTTATTCTTGGTTACTTTTGATGGAGTTATTTCAAAGTTTGAAGGTGCAACCTTCTTCCTACTACTACTTATTTATTTGTCGATTCTTTTCAAAAGAACTAAGTCTGATATTGAACTTCAAAAAACAACAAATGAAGAATTTCAATTGGATGAAAGTGAGAAAAACAAAAAGCCTATCTCTCTTTGGACAAAGGATATTGCTTTCTTAGTAACTGGTATAATTGCTTTGAAGTTTGGGGCGGAATGGTTTATTGATGGTGCAAAATCAATTTGTCTGGATCAATTAGGTCTGGATGAAAGAATCGTGGGAATTTTAGTCCTAGCTATCGGAACAAGTTTACCTGAATTGGTTACATCTGCAGTCGCTGCTTTTAAGAAAGAAACAGATCTAGCATTGGGAAATCTAATGGGGTCAAATATTTTTAATGTTTTATCCATTTTAGGTATTACCAGTATGGTCATTCCTATTAATGTTAGTGAAATCATGCATAATTATGATATGGTTTGGATGTTAGGAATCACATTATTAACGATTCCATTGATGATTTGGGGTAGAGACCTGAATCGTTGGGAAGGGTTAGTCATGTTAAGTTCCTATTGTATATACATCTATACTATTTTCTAATAAAATATTGAATCCCTTAACACGCTACGTTGAGGGATTTTTTTTTTGCATAAAAAAAACTTCTATTTACGAAATAGAAGCTTTACTCTCATTATTAAATGTGTATACTCTATAAATATACTAGGATTTTAACCCAATTAAACTAACTAATCATTGTGTACTAATTTTCAAATATTACTCTTTTCATTATGCAATTTCTTTTTTTCTAAAAGCGGTAGGAGAAAATCCGTATTGTGCAGTGAATACTTTTGAGAAGTATCCAACATCATTAAACCCACAATCATAACATATATCAGAGATTCTCATTTTTGTTTGAATCAAAAGATACGATGCCTTTTCGATGCGCTTTTTATTAATGTATTGTTTAGGGCTTAATTCAAAGGTCTGTTTAAATTTTCGTTTAAAAGTGGAAAGACTCATTCCTGTTAAAATAGCAATATCTTCGATCGATAAATCTTCATATAAATGATTATGAATGACCTTTTTAAAGTTAGATTCTTCTGGTTGGAAAAGAGAACTTAATAAGGCTTTTACATTATTTCCTTCTTGTACATTTGAAAGTAACAATACAAGTTCTTTAATTTTTAGCTTAATGATTTCTTCATTGACCATTGAAGGATTATTAAAATAAAATAATAAGCTGTCAATATAAGTTGAGATCATATCATCCAAAGGTACTTTCTCAACATTTTGAGAAGCATTTCTTGGATATTTTAGCATATCTGGTAGCCCTTCATCATATACATATTTTAAAGTATCAGGGTAAAAATGTATAAATATAGCCTCATATGGTCTACTATCTTGTTCTTCTACCCAATGATTTACATAGTTTCCACATTTCATCAAAAAACTATCCGATGATGAGAAAGAATAATGTTCATTTGGGGCATACAACATTGCTTTTCCGTGTAATACATGGATAAAACAGGCTTCATCTCGCATTGTTGCATCTGCCTTTAATGGGGCTTTAAAACATGCTTTTTCAAATACAGGCTTGCCATTTAGTTTGAAATGATCATAACTTATAAAACTCATATTATATGGCTTATTTTGTTTCGTATTGCTTTTTTATTGTCTTGAAATTTTCAGCGTTGATCTCTTCACCAGTCGTAACATAATGATCAACTGCCAACATATAGTCACTTAATTGTTTTCTAAATCTTCCTTTGGCTAAACCACCCATAAATGCAGGTTTTGTTCTATAATTAAACTCAAAAACTAATCGAGAAGTAGCTTCATCAATAGGCTCAACTCTATAGGTAGCATAAGAATATTCTGGTACTAGAGGTAGTCCTCCTGTACTTATTACTTGCACTTTAAAAGAAAGTTTTTCAGGATTATAATCGACTTGTTTTTCTTTTACATACTTAGAACCATCTAAAGTCAGATTACAAACTCTTTCTGCTCCTTCACATCCATGGGTAGAATTATTGGTATAATTTGAACTTACAATAGAAGGATGAGATTTTTGAATATCTCCAAATTCTTCGCCCACAACTTTCCATACAGCTGCCGCAGGAGCCTTTATTGTTCTTTGCACTTTTACATATTGCGTTTTCTTTTGTCCAAATACAGAAATAGATAAAAGAGCAAACCAAAAAGTTAAATAGATCGTAGCTTTCATAGTAGGTAATGTTTAAAAGTATTTTTTTGTTTTTGTTTACATTACAAAGATTACCGATCTATCTATGGATTATTTTGACAAAAAGTTCAAAGTTTTGGAAAATTAGACCAATGTCTTTTTATAGTCTGTAGGTGATAATTGATAAGTGGATTTAAAGAGTTTTGAAAAATATCCAATATCATTAAAACCACAATCATAAGCGATATCAGATATTCTTTGATCTGTTGTTTGTAATAAACTGACAGCCTTTTCCAATCTTTTTGATTTAATGTATTGTGTTGGGCTTGTATCAAAAACAGATTTAAATTTCCTTTTAAAAGTTGATAAACTCAATCCCGTAAAAAATGCTAGATCTTGAAGGCTGAGATCTTCATACAAATGAGCATGAATGATTTCTTTAAAATCGTAAGCATTCGCTTTAAACAGATCACTAAACATATTTTTAATCAATAGTGTCCTAAACGTTTTCATTTCCCAAAAAAATGCTCGTTTTAGCTATTGTCAGTGTATATAATTATCCAATTTTAAAATAAAACCC